>JBEITL010000237.1:0-1964 GCA_040374915.1 Sediminibacterium sp.
AGCATTTCAGCAACTGCTGCGGCACCTCCAAAGTTTCCATCAATCTGAAATGGTGGATGTGCATCGAGTAAATTTGGATACGTACCACCCATATTGTTGTAATTTTCTTTGGTTTCATCGGGTGGAACAAACTTTAAAAGTTCACGGTACATTTTGTAAGCGTGTTCACCATCTTTGAGCCTCGCCCATAAATTAATGCGCCATCCTTTAGACCAGCCTGTGGTTTCATCGCCTTTGATTTCTAGTGTTTTTTTAGCAGCACTTGCAATATCAGGTGTTTGTGTAAGCGTTACATGTGTGCCCGGATATAAGCCATATAAATGACTTTGGTGTCTATGCGTAGGCTCTACATCCTGCCAATCGTAATACCATTCTTGTAAATTTCCGGCTTTACCTACTTGGTATGGATGTAATTTATCGAGCGCTGCTTTTATATTTTTTGAAAAGTCAAGATCATTTTTAAGCACTTCCTGCGCTGCAATAATGCCTAAAAATAATTCACGAATCATGGCAAGGTCTGCAGTGCCACCATATAAAGTGCTACCCTTAAAACCAGTTGGGGTAATAAAATAATTTTCTGGAGAAGTAGAAGGAGAAGTAATGAGTTTACCGTTTTTATCTGGTATCAGCCATGCCAAACAAAATTCGGCAGCACCTCTCATAACCGGATATTCTTTTTGTAGATAGCTGGTATCCTGTGTAAATAAAAAATGTTCCCAAATATGCGCCGACGCCCAAGTGCCACCCATTGGCCAATTGGCCCAACTTGGATCTCCGTCTCCAAAATTGCCTACCGGATTTGACATGGCCCATATATCTGAATTGTGGTGCGATACCCAGCCTGGCATATTGTAAAATGTTTTAGCAGTTGTTTTGCCGGTGACTGATAGGTTTTTTAAAAATTGCAAAAACGGCATATGCATTTCAGATAAATTGGTGTTTTCTGCTAACCAATAATTTTCTTCTGCATTAATGTTCATGGTATAATTGCTAGACCATGGTGGTTGTAAATATGAATTCCAAATACCTTGTAAGTTGGCAGGAACACCAGGTGTTCTGGAGCTGCTAATTAATAGGTAGCGACCAAACTGAAAATATAAAGTTTCAAGGTAGGGGTCGGCTTCACCTTTGGCATAGCGTTGTAATCTTTCGTTGGTAGGGAGTTGTGGAGCAGCAGCGCCATCTAATTGTAAAGCAACCCTGTCAAAATAATTTTGATAATCTTTGGTATGTCTTTTTTTAATGGCGTCCCATCCTGTTTTGACAGCACTAGCAAGCTGGGTTTTTGCAATTGCCGCCTGATCACGACCATTTGTGGCCGGGTTTTTATCAAATCCATTAAAGCTTGTTGCCATCGATACATAAATAGTGGTAGCCGTTGCATTTGAAATTTGTATACTTGAATCGGTATAGGTTATTTTACCATCATTAGAGGCTACTTGAATTTGTGTCGAAAAACGGGTTCCTTTTTTACTATCAAATACCACCGAATTAGGCTTTTTCCCTAAATAGTTAGGGTCGGCTTTAATGGGTGCGGTACCACTCACTTCTAAAACATTGTTTGCCGTTTTAGTTGTGTATTTAAGTAATGATTCAAAGGCAATACTATAGTTGAGTCCACCCTTTTGTTTAGATGTAAGTTTAATGGCAAAAATTTTATCGGGATGTGAAACCAGGTATTCTCTTTCGATGGTGTTATTGCTCGATTCAATTTTAACAGCGGCTACCGCATCATGTATATCTAGTTCTCGGTAATAGTTACTAATAAATGGATCATTGTTAAAGGTTAATAAAAGTGTACCTAGTGGTGCATACGACTCGGAAAATTTACCTTGTAACTTTTTTATCAGCGTTTGCGCTTTTTTATAATTATTGTCTGCTAAAGCTTCTCTAACGTCTGGTAAATGTTTGTATGCATTTGGATTCATATTGGCATTTACCGGTTCGCCAGACCAAAGCGTAGC
>JBEITL010000144.1:0-4383 GCA_040374915.1 Sediminibacterium sp.
GCAATACCCATTTGAATGATCAAATCAGGCTTGTGGGTAGTAGCAAGTTGGGTTAGCTTTACGCCTGAGGCGAGCATACCTATGCCGGTTGCATGAAAGCTAATTTTAAGTTTACTTTTTTTGAAAACTTGGCTTGCTTTTTTTGCACAACCATCTAGTTCAAGGTTCGTGGCAGCTGTTATAATTACCCGCATAGAGTACAAAAATACTCCGAATCTGCCTACCTTTGCCAAAATATTGGTCAGATGGTTTATTTAACAAGACAGGAACATTTTAACGCAGCCCATAAATTATACAATCCCAATTGGTCTAATGAGCAAAACAACGCGGTATTTGGCGTTTGTGCAAACGAGAATTGGCATGGCCACAATTATGATTTGTATGTTACGGTTAAGGGCAACCCGGATCCGGAAACAGGATTTGTATATGACGTTAAAAAGTTAAGTCAGTTAATTAAAAGCCAGGTAATAGATAAGTTAGACCATAAAAATCTCAATTTGGATGTGGATTTTATGACGGGTAAACTATGTAGTACCGAAAATTTGGCCATTGCCATTTGGGAGCAATTGGCACCACATTTGCCTGGTTCTGTGGAGCTTCACTGCATAAAACTCTATGAAACACCCCGCATTTACGTCGAATATTTCGGTAAATAGGGCATTTTCACTTTTTTTAGGGGCATTCTAAACAAATTTACACGCGTCTTGTTATTATCTTTGACGTCAGGTTCTTTTGTTAATGTAGAACGCAAAAGGCAGGGCCACTTGATCAGCACACTTCTGAAACAGTGCCTAGCCATTAACAAAATCCTTACTTGATTTAATAATTTTTATGTGGGTGTAAGTGTACGTCCCAAAAACTAGATCCCAACGCATTAGCAATGGATAAACATAAAGTATCTGTTTTTAGAAAGGAGCATTTTAATGCAGCCCACCGATTGCACAACAGCACTTGGACTCCCGAAAAAAACGATGAGGTATTTGGTCTTTGCAACAATCCAAATTTTCATGGCCATAACTATGAATTGATTGTTCAGGTTACGGGCTATCCAGATCCTGAAACGGGTTATGTAATTGATACCAAAAAATTAAGTGATCTTATTAAACAAGAAGTGCTAGCAAAGTTTGATCATAAAAACTTAAACCTCGACACCACATTTTTCGCAACACTCAATCCAACTGCCGAAAACATTGCCGTTGTGATTTACGAAATTTTAAGAGCAAAAATTAATTCAACATTAGATTTAAAAATCAGATTATATGAAACAGAACGAAACTTTGTCGAATATCCATCTTAAGGATGGTAAGATTATTCTTACAGAAGAGGAAATTGATGCGGCAGGAGACAACCATATCAGTACTTCTGTGGATACCCCTATGCGCGCAGGTGCATTTGATCAATCGGAAGATGAAAAAATTGCTGCAATCGAAGAAAGGTTTGCAGAAATCATGGATATCCTAGGTCTTGATTTAACAGATGATAGTTTACGTGGTACGCCAAAGCGTGTTGCTAAAATGTACGTGAAAGAAATTTTCAATGGCTTAAATCCGGCTAATAAACCTAAGATGGCGCTATTTGAAAATAAGTACAAATACAATGAAATGCTGGTAGAAAAAAACATTTCATTTTACAGTAATTGTGAGCACCATTTTGTGCCCATTATGGGTAAGGCGCACATTGCATACATTAGCAATGGTACTGTGGTAGGGCTTAGTAAATTAAACCGCCTTGTAGATTATTTTGCGAAACGTCCGCAAGTGCAAGAGCGTTTAACCATGCAAATTGCCAAAGAATTACAAAAAGATTTAGGTACCGATGATGTTGCTGTATTAATTGACGCAAAACATTTGTGTGTAGCTAGTAGAGGAGTAGAAGATGATACATCATCTACAGTTACTGCTTTTTATGGTGGTAAGTTCAAAGACGAAAAAGTAAGAGAAGAGTTTTTACGTTATTTGGGTTTGAATACACAGTTTTAAGTGCGCATTTATTTTTTAAACCCCGACATTAAAAGTGTCGGGGTTTTTTATTTACTTTGGGTCCTAAATCATTACTTATGAGTAAGCACGCTTATGTATTTCCTGGTCAAGGTTCTCAATTTATTGGTATGGGAAAGGCTTTGTATGAAAGTAATCCTGTAGCCAAAGAACTATTTGACAGGGCCAATACGATATTAGGTTTTGATATTAGTGACGTAATGTTTAATGGCACCGATGAAGCGCTTAAGCAAACGAATGTAACGCAGCCTGCTGTTTTTTTACATTCAGTGGTTGCTTATAAAACACTTGAGCATGGTACACCTGATATGGTTGCTGGCCATTCGTTGGGAGAGTTTTCGGCACTGGTTGCTAATGGTGTTTTGGAGTTTGAAGATGCATTAAAGCTCGTTAGTATCAGAGCGGCTGCGATGCAAAAAGCATGTGAACTAGTACCTTCAACTATGGCTGCAGTGTTAGCATTGGCAGATGACACAGTAGCTACTATTTGTGCAGAAGTGATGGCTGAAACAAACGAAGTTGTAGTAGCAGCAAATTATAATTGTCCGGGTCAGCTGGTTATCAGTGGATCAGTAAAAGGTATTGAAATAGCATGCGAGCGTATGAAAGCCGCTGGCGCAAAACGAGCACTTGTTTTACCTGTGGGTGGTGCTTTTCATAGCCCATTAATGGCACCTGCGCGCGAAGAATTAGCGGCAGCTATCGAAGCCACCAATTTTGCAAATCCAATTTGCCCGGTATATCAAAACGTAGTGGCTGCTGCAGTTACAGACCCTGCTGCCATCAAGCAAAATTTAATCAATCAATTAACCGGAGCTGTAAAATGGACGCAAACAGTGGAGAAAATGGCAGCTGATGGCGCTACACATTTTACAGAAGTAGGTCCAGGCAAAGTATTACAAGGTCTTGTACAAAAAGTGTACAAAGAAGCAGTTGTAAACGGGTTAAGCTAGTTGTAATTTAAACGTCTAATATGCCATTGATCCATTCTGGATCTAGGTTGGCTTTGTACTTTTTATAAAAGTTAATGGCTGGTTCATTCCATTCAAGTACCTGCCATACCATTCTTGAAAAGCCTTTGTCTTTTGTTTCCTGAACAACCCTGTCAAAGAGTAATTTACCAATACCTTGTCCGCGCATTTTTTCAGTTACAATAAAATCTTCGAGGTATAAGCATTGTCCTTTCCAGGTGCTGTATCTAATATAATAAAGCGCAAAGCCTACAATGGTATCATTGACTTCCGCTACAAAGGCCCACCATACCGGATTTTCACCAAATCCACTTTGTTCAAAATGTGAAAGCGTAACGGTTACTTCGTTTGGTGCTTTTTCGTAAACAGCTAATTCATTAATAAGCCCAAGCATGCTGGGACAATCTTTGATAGTAGCGCGTCTGATATTTATTTGCATGTTTTTGCTATCAATTAATTAGCCAAGGGCTTGTGTTAAATCGGCAATGAGGTCTTCTATATTTTCGATACCTACACTCATTCTTATGAGACCATCAGTAATGCCATATTTGGCTCTTTCTTCGGGGCTCACGCCGTAATGGCTCATGCTAGCTGGGTGCGACACGAGTGTGTCTACTGTACCTAATGAAATAGCACGTACACAAACTTGTAAAGCGTCAATAAATTTTTTACCTGCTTCGAGTCCACCTTTTAATTCAAAACTCATCACAGCACCCGGATGTTTCATTTGCTTTTTAGCAACTTCAAAATCTGGATGCGACTCAAGTCCATTATAATTTACTTTTAAAATGGCAGGATGTTTTTCTAAAAACTCGGCAATGGTTTGTGCGTTACTGCAGTGTCTTTCCATACGCAGTTCCAAAGTTTTCATGCCTTGTCCTAATAAAAAAGCATCAAACGGATTTGCGTTTCCGCCAAGTAGTACATGCCATTTCCAAACAGTCGTGTTCATTTTTTCTAAGTCGCTACCAAGGAGTACGCCGCCAATAGCAGATCCATGACCGTTTAAAAATTTTGTGGTAGAATGAAAAACATAATCTACGCCGTATTTAAATGGCTGTTGTAAATAGGGGCTTGCAAAAGTATTGTCTACACTTACGAGGCGCTTGTGTTTTTTTGCGATAGTAGTCACTGCTTCAATATCTACACACTGAATGGTAGGGTTGGCAGGGGTTTCTATGTGAACAAGTTTGATACTGCTATTTGTTGCGAGTGCATTTTCTACTGCTGTTGTATCGCGCATGTCTACAATAATAATAGTAACGCCCATGGCTGCTACTACTTTATGTAATAGTTCGTAAGTGCCACCATACAAAGAGTAATGTGAAAGAACGGCATCACCCGTTTTTAATTCGCTCATAAAAAGCGTGGTCATGGCAGCTTGTCCACTCGCATGAAGTAGCGCACGGAGTTCA
>JBEITL010000070.1:0-6690 GCA_040374915.1 Sediminibacterium sp.
TACTGGACCAATACCCATGATGCGCGGATGCACACCCGCTACTGCAACATTTACTAGTCTACCAATTGGGACAAGTCCTAATTCGAGCATCATTTTTTCAGACATGACTACCACAAAAGCTGCGCCATCACTGGTTTGTGACGAATTACCTGCTGTTACGGTTCCATCCACTGCAAACGCAGGTTTTAATTTTGCAAGTGCCTCGATACTTGTGTCTGCGCGTACACCATCGTCTGAATCTACCACATAAGAACGCGTGGCTTTTTTACCTTTTTCATTCACATACACCTCATCGACAGTGATAGGTAAAATACCTTCCTTAAAATAATTTTGTTGTTGCGCAGTCATTGCTTTTTGATGCGATGCATAAGCAAAAGCATCTTGATCCGCTCTTGAAATAGAATATTCTTTGGCCACTGCTTCGGCAGTTAACCCCATACTTAAATAATAATCTGGATCGCTATTTGCAATTTCATAAGAAGGCACGGTTTTCCATCCAGCTGTTGGCACCAAACTCATACTCTCTGTTCCGCCAGCAATAATACAATCCGCCATTCCGGATCTGATTTTTGCGGTGGCCATTGCAATACTTTCAAGTCCACTCGCACAGTATCTGTTAATGGTAATACCAGCCACGTCTACACCAAGGGCTCTTGCAGAAATCATTCGACCAAACTGCAAACCCTGCTCTGCCTCAGGTACGGCGTTTCCTACTATAACATCATCAACACGCGCTGCAGGTAACGTAGGCAAGGTTTTCATGAGACCTTGAATGAGCTGAACGGCTAAATCATCGGGTCTAAAAAAACGAAAACCGCCTCTTTTACTTTTTGTTACGGCTGTTCTAAATCCGGCTACAATGTAAGCTTCTTGCATGGCTATTTTTTTACTCCCCAAATGTAGTGATTTTTTATAAAAAGTTGTTTATGCAACTAAATTCTTCTTTGGGTGTACAAACCTATCTTTGCGGGGTTATGATGTACCGCCTATTAAGAAACCTCCTGTTTTGCTTTCCCCCAGAAGCCGTCCATTATTTTTCAATGAATTGGCTGAAGCGTTTATGCAGTATTGCTTGGATCAAAAACTGGCTCATGCAAAGCTTTGGCGTATCCAATCCAACCCTTACAAAAACAGTATTTGGACTTTCCTTTAGCAACCCCGTTGGGCTAGGGGCAGGATTTGATAAAAATGCCCTTTACTTACACGAATTAGAAGTACTTGGTTTTGGCGCCGTAGAAATAGGAACCGTTACCCCGCTTGCACAAGATGGTAACCCAAAACCACGCTTATTTAGACTCCCAAAAGATAGAGCCCTTATTAACAGAATGGGCTTTAACAATGATGGGGCTGATGCTATTGCTTCGCGCGTTGCAGCATGGCGTTCACAAAATCCAAATAGTAAACTTATTGTGGGTGGTAATATTGGAAAAAATAAAATCACCGCCAACGAAGACGCTTGGAAAGATTACCAGATTTGTTTTGAAAAATTATTTGATGTGGTGGATTATTTTGTGGTGAATGTAAGTTCACCCAATACGCCTGGGCTTCGCGCACTACAAGACAAAGATGCACTCCACGAGATTTTGTCAAATTTGCAAAAAATAAATGCGACAAAAAGTTCGCCAAAACCTATCCTATTAAAAATTGCGCCCGATTTAACCGACGCACAACTTGATGATATCATTGCACTCAGCACCGAGTTACAACTCGATGGACTAGTTGCAACCAACACCACCATTGATAGACGTGGGCTCTATACCAATGAAAAAACAATTGAAGCCATGGGTATGGGTGGTTTATCTGGAAAGCCATTAACCAATAGATCCACCGATGTGGTGCGCTACCTTGCAAAGGGATTAAACGGACAAATTCCGATCATCGCAAGTGGCGGTATATTTACAGCAGAAGATGCTAAGGGTAAATTAAATGCGGGCGCTACACTTATTCAAGTGTGGACTGGATTTGTGTATGAAGGGCCGGCTATTGTAAAAAATATTTGTTCAAAATTATAACCTACGCACATGGATTATTTATTGACGTCAGAGAGTTTGATTAGTTTTTTAGTACTGGTTGTTTTAGAGATTGTGCTTGGTATAGATAATGTCATTTTTGTAAGCATTATCATGAACCGCTTGCCCAAAGAAAAACAAAAAAGAGCGAGACTCATTTGGATGATAATGGGCATGACAACACGATGTGCCTTGTTGTTTGGATTAAGCTGGCTACTTGCTCAAAAAGGCATTACAGTGCTTCGTTTATTTGGCAACGATTTAGATATTGCTAGTATTGTAATGTTAGCCGGCGGTTTATTTTTACTCTATAAAACAGTCAAAGAAATTCATCAGAAACTAGAAGGTGAAGCAGACGCCGAAGCAGGTATCGCAAACAAGCCTCTTGGATTTTCTACTGCTATTTTTCAAATCATTTTAATTGATATGGTATTTAGTTTTGACAGTATCATTACTGCTGGTGGTACAGCAAAGCATATCGAAATCATGATTGCTGCAGTTATCATTGCCATGATTGTAATGTTTTTATTTAGTACCCATATTTCAAACTTCATTCATAAACACCCTACCTTAAAAATGTTAGCCCTTTCGTTTTTAGTAATGATTGGACTTGTATTAATCGTAGAAGGTTGGGATCCAAAAAATGCACACGAAATGCATTTGAAAAACTACGTATACTTTGCGATGGCATTTTCTTTTACTGTTGAAATGCTCAATATGCGCTTACGCAAAAAATATGTCAAGCCTGTTAGCTTAAGAGAGCCGCAAATAAAAAATGAAGATTAGGTAGTAAACTAAAACGAACAATCATTCGTAAGGTTTTTGAAAAAGATACGGACAAAAAAAGGTCTCACTTTTGGTGAGACCTTAATATAAGCAAGCAATCGAAAAGAGACGCTTTTTGAAAAATGGGGCGTTAAAGCCTCATTTTGAATGTCAATACTACACAATTTTTAGAAATTAACAAGTTTTTTTGATTTTTTTTAGGTCTGCGGATTTGCGCAAAAATCCAGCACTACTCTATAAAAAAGAGTCGCTTAAGCGCGGCCATACTGGCCGCGCTTAAGCCCTCAAAATTTTCCAGCTCATCAAATGTTGCAAAAGCTCCATTTTGTTGCCGCCACCGCACCAGTGTCTCCGCCACAACTGGCTGTAAACCAGCTTTTTGTATCAGCTGCAATACAGAGGCTTGGTTAAAATTGGCCTTTGGTACGCGCCCCTCATCTAGGCGCAAATAAGAACCAAGGGCCCTCAGCAGTGTATCTTTTACGCCGTACACCAGTAAAAGGTCTTGGACTTTTACAAAACCACCCTGTTTTTCCCGAAATCCAACAATTCGGGCCGCTAAAACGGGGCCAATGCCCTTAAGCGCCTCAAATTCACTTACGGATGCGGTATTAATATCTATAGGAGCGGCCGTTGCGTAGCTAGTTGCCAAGGCAGTTCCCCAGCTCTTAGATTGGCTGTATTTGCCGCTATTACTGCCTGCCTGAACAAAAGGCGCCAAACGATCAGCCAAGAGGGTTGGCATGCCCCAAATTTTATAGAGGTCTTTACCAGATCGTATAACCCCTCCTTTGGCGCGGTAATGATCTAGTGTAGCAGCGAGTTTGGCACTAAAACCAAGTGATTGAAGCGTTGCTACAGAAGCCGTATTGGGGTCAAAAACAAAGGGGTCTTTATCTGATAAATCGGCTTCCGCTGCAAATGCGTCCCGCATATACATGGTATCCATACCAAATTGTTCGAGCGCAAGCGGTATGAGTAATTCTGGCTTTTGTTGCCATAAAAATTTTGGAAGTACCGCTACCATGCCAATCATGATGAGCAATACAAATGCAGCCCATCTTTCAGGTCTTGAAAAATAGAAATACGTTCGAGGTTTATTGGGATGGATTAAGCGCACATGGCAAACTACAGGCTAATTTGAAGCCCATCGTAAGCCAACATAATATTTGCGGGAAGTTCATTTGAAACAGCTGTATGTGTCCCCAATTGATGAGAAATATGCGTTAAGTATACCTCCGGAATTTCAAGAGAAGTTGCAAGGTCAATAGCTTCTGATAAAGTAAAATGAGAAAGATGTTTTTCTTTACGCAGCGCATTAATCACAAGCACTTTAGAGCCTTTCATTTTCTCCTGTTCTGCTGGTTCAATGTAATTGGCATCGGTGATATAGGTAAAGTCGCCCATTCTAAAACCAAGTACCGGCATTTTATGATGTACCACATGAATGGGCTGCACATGTATATCCCCTACCATAAATGCGTCATGGTCTATTTTTATTAAATTCAAATCGGGTACACCCGGATAGCGGGTTTCTGCAAATGCATAGTAAAAATCACGCCTAATTGCCTGCTCGGTATTGTCCCCTGCATAAATATCAATGGGCTTTTTTGAAAAGTGATTAAATGCCCTAATATCATCGAGGCCAGCAATATGGTCTTTGTGGGGGTGGGTATATACAACAGCGTCTAAATGCTCGGTTTTTGAGCGTAGCATCTGGTACCTAAAATCGGGGGTGGTATCAATTACAAATTGAGTGGTTTTGGAAGCTACCAATATACTAGATCGTAAACGGTTGTCTTTAGGATCTTTTGAACGGCAAACATGACAGTGACAGCCAATCATGGGTACGCCACTACTCGTTCCGGTTCCTAAAAAATTAATATTTAATGGTGCGTGTTGCAAAAAAAATTATGCAGCCACTTCGTCAATGGCTTGCTTTAAAACTAACTCGTATAATTTTTGAGATTCGAGTGTTAATTTATCGTACTCGATATTGAGTTGCGGAATTAATTCAAGTAATGTATTGATCCTTCCTTCCGTATTTAAAAACTTATTTAAGACCACAATTTTTTTGGCTTCTAATAAACACCAGCCACTCTGAAAAGTTCCACGCTCATACCTTACCACATATTCAGATTCTCCTAAAATATCTCCTAACTTATCTAAATTCGATTGTGTGTATTTCATAGTCAATTACAACAAAAATTGTTCTAACAAATGTAAGCGACTATCCCACCAAAACAAGATTTCAAAAAAATTATTTATTCACATTAATTGCCCTTAGGAACCATTTTTATGACTGGCACAATCATTTCTTCTAAACTTATCCCCCCATGTTGAAAAGTATTTTTATAATAGCCCACAAAGTGATTGTAATTATTAGGATAACACAAGAATCCGTCTTCCTTTGCAAACACATAACTAGAGTTTACAGTGGGTACCGGAAGCCCAGCTTTGGTGGGATCTTTAAATGCTAAAACATCTTTTGCATCATAGTCTAAATTGCGACCATGCTTGTAGCGTAAATTAGCCGTCGTTTGTTTGTCGCCCACAATTTTACACGGGGTATTTACACGCACACTTCCATGATCAGTGGCTAGCACAATTTTAATTTTTTTATCTGCAACTTTTTTGAGTGCCTGAAATAATGGACTGTGTTCAAACCAGCTTTTGGTAAGGCTTCTGTAACTAGATTCATCACTAGCTAGTTCTTTTAAAACTTCCATTTCAGTTCTTGCATGACTGAGCATATCTACAAAATTGTATACAATAACACTCAGGTCGTTTTGCAATAAATTGTGCATGTTAGCAAGCAGCTGTTGTGCATCGGCATGGTTCACAATTTTATGATAGCCCACGCGCAAATCATCTTGTTTTAATTTGGCAAGATGGGCGCGCATAAAAGCCTCTTCGTATAAATTTTTACCCCCTTCATCGTCATCATTTTTCCACTCCTCCTTAAACTTCTTTTCGATGTCGATAGGTAGCATGCCAGAAAAAATAGCATTTCGGCAATAATGGGTAGCGGTGGGTAAAATGGAATAAAAAGTATCTTCCTCTAGTACCCTAAAATATTCTTGAAAAATGGGCTGGATCGCCTTCCACTGATCAAACCGTAAATTGTCAATTAAAATAAAAAATGTACTCGTTCCTCTCTCTACATGCGGTAACACTTTAAACTGCAAGAGTTGATGACTCATAATGGGTGCATCCGATGCACCAGGCGCCACCCAGCTTTCATAATTTTTGCTGATGTATTTAAAAAATGCTGCGTTGGCTTCTTTTTTTTGTGCTTGTAAAATTTCACGCATTTCTGGACTATCCGATTTCTCCATTTCAAGTTCCCAATACACCAGTTTTTTATAGATCTCCATCCACTCATGAAAATCAGGATTCTCTTGAAGCTGCATAAATAGCTTGGTAAACTCTTGTTGATATGCAGCCGTGGTGCTTGCTGCTACCAGGTCTTTTTTGTCCATTATTTTTTTAAGGCTCAGCAGGACCTGATTTGGATTTACCGGCTTAATCAAGTAATCACTTATTTGTCTGCCAATCGCCTCATTCATGAGGTTTTCCGTTTCGTTTTTTGTAATCAGCACCACCGGTAAATGCGGATGATCTAATTTGATGCGGCTCAGGGTTTCAAGTCCGCTCATTCCTGGCATGGTTTCGTCTAATAGCACTACGTCTACAACACTGGATCCCAAGTATTCGACAGCGTCATATCCGTTGGTAAACGTGACTACTTCATAACCCTTCTGTGTTAAAAAGATTTGCTGCGATTGCAGGCTATCTACTTCATCATCAACCCATAAGATCCTTCCTAATTGCATCAATTGTAGGTATTTAGTTAAAAAACGTACCGTAAATCTATTTCATTCTTTGCTATCGA
>JBEITL010000136.1:0-4688 GCA_040374915.1 Sediminibacterium sp.
ATTTACATTAGTGGTACTGGTTATTTTCTTTTTCTTCAGAAACTGGCTTATTGCGATTCGTCCAATCATTGACATTCCTATTTCACTCATCGCTACATTTTTTGTCATGTACATTTTTGGATTCTCCATCAATGTATTAACCTTACTTGGTATTGTACTCGCTACAGGACTCGTAGTGGATGATGGAATTGTTGTAACCGAAAATATATTTAGAAAATTAGAACTTGGATTACCTATTAGAAGGGCGGCATTAGAAGGCAGTAAAGAAATATTTTTTGCTGTTATTTCAACTTCCATTACGCTTGCTGTTGTGTTTTTACCAGTAATTTTCTTACAAGGTTTTGTAGGAAGTTTATTTAGAGAATTTGGAATTACTGTAGCAGCGGCTGTATTAATATCTGCCTTTGTTTCTTTAACCATCACGCCGGTATTAAATGTGCTCTTAACTAAAAAAGGTGCAGGTCATGGTAAATTTTACGACCAAACTGAACCATTTTTCAGGGGCATGGAAAACGGCTATAAGCGGTTATTAGCTGCTTTTGTAAGGGTAAGGTGGATCGCATGGGTTATTGTAGTGTTTTGTTTAGGTGCTATCTATTTTGTTGGCACAAACCTGCCTTCAGAACTCGCACCTCTCGAAGATAGAAGTAGTATTCGTTTTCAAATGACAGGTCCAGAAGGCGCGTCCTTTAATTATATGTCTGAAGTGGCAGGGGGCCTCACCGATTATTTATCGGATTCTATTCCTGAAAAATCATTTGTGTTTGCTTCCATTCCTGGTTTTAGTGGAAATGGTGGCGTAAATGGTGGTACGGCAAGAATTGCTCTGGTAGATCCGGAAGACCGTAAAAGATCGCAAAGTGATATTGTAAAAGCGGTTACTAAAAAATTACCGCAGTTTAACAATGCAAGAATATTTCCTGTAGAAGAACAAACTATTTCTGTTGGACTTGGTTCTAGAGGCGCGCTTCCAATCCAACTTATTTTACAAAACTTGGAGTTTGAGAAAATAAAAGCGATTATTCCTAAATTTTTAGATGAAGCAAGGAAGGATAAAACTTTTCAAAACGTAGACGTAAATTTAAAGTTTAGTAAACCCGAACTTCAATTAACGATTGATCGAATAAAAGCAAAAGACTTAGGTTTATCTATATCTGATGTTGCTGATGTGGTGTCTAGTGCCTTTAGTGGTCGAAGATTGGCGTATTTTACCATGAAAGGGAAGCAGTACGATGTTATTTCTCAGGTTTCATTAAGTGATCGACAAACCCCTAACGATATTTTAAGTTTATATGTGCGTAATAACCGTGGTGAAATGATTCCACTCTCTGCTGTTGTGGATTTAAAAGAAAGCTCTAATCCACCCACACTTTATCACTACAACCGGTTTAGATCTGCTACCATTAGTGCATCCTTAGCAGAAGGTAAAACGATTGGTGATGGCGTAAAAGCGATGGATGAAATATCTAAGCGTTTGTTGGATGAAAGTTTTCATACCTCTTATGGTGGTCCTTCGCGTGATTTTAAAGAAAGTTCATCCAATACCACATTTGCATTTTTATTAGCGCTTTTGCTTATTTACTTAGTACTAGCTGGACAATTTGAAAGTTTTAAAGATCCATTTATTATTATGATTACGGTACCACTTGCGATTGCAGGTGCACTGATCAGTTTATGGATGTTTGATCAAACACTTAATATATTCTCTCAAATTGGTATGATCATGCTTATTGGGCTAGTGACTAAAAACGGAATATTAATTGTAGAATTTGCGAATAATAAAAGAATAGAAGGGTTGGCTAAAAAAGAAGCCGTGTTAGAAGCAGCTTCACAACGTTTACGTCCAATTCTAATGACGAGCCTAGCTACCGCGCTTGGTGCGCTGCCTATTGCACTTAGTTTAGGTGCTGCAGCAACGTCTCGAATGCCACTTGGTATTGTAATTGTGGGTGGTATTTTCTTCTCTTTGTTTTTAACTTTGTTTGTCGTACCGGCTGTTTATATTTTTGTATCTGGTAAGCATATTAAAGCTGTGGAAGAAATCGCATAAAAAAATACCATGAGTAACGAAATTGCAGATATCAGAAAAGATTATAAGTTGGCTTCACTAGAAGAGTCCGATGTTGCTGCAAATCCCATTGATCAATTTACCCGCTGGTGGAATGAAGCTGTGGCATCACAAATTGATGAAGTCAATGCCATGACACTAGCAACTGTTAATGCCGCCGGTGTGCCTGCTGCGCGCATCGTACTCTTAAAAGGATACAACCCAAATGGTTTTATTTTTTTTACAAATTACGAAAGTGACAAAGGAAAAAATTTAGCACAAAATCCAAACGCTGCAATTGTTTTTTTCTGGAAAGAATTAGAAAGACAAATACGAATTGAAGGTACCGTTCAAAAAGTGAGCGCCGAAGAAAGTGATCGTTATTTTAATTCACGTCCAGCTTCTAGTAGAATTGGTGCTTGGGCATCACCACAAAGTGCAGTTATTGAAAATAGATTGGTGATTGAACAAAATGTAGAAAGGTACAGTTCAATTTTTGCCAATGATTCTATCGAAAGACCCGACCATTGGGGTGGCTATATTGTAAAACCAAGAAGTATCGAATTTTGGCAAGGAAGATCAAGCCGTTTACACGACCGCATCAGGTATACAATTGAAGCCAGTGCATATAATGCAGCTACAGACACTAGATCCGATGCGAATTGGAAAATTGAGCGCTTAGCGCCGTAATAAATTCTAATACTATTTTCTTGCGATTACTTTTTCGGCAGCAGCAACAATAAATGGCGTGTCTAATCCGTACTTTGTAAGTAGTTGAGTAGGTGTACCACTCTCTCCAAAAGTATCGTTGGTGCCAACATACTCGATTGGAATAGGGCAGTGTTTTGCAGCAACTTGTGCAACACTATCACCAAGCCCACCAATGATATTGTGTTCTTCTACAGTTACAGCACATTTGGTTTTTCGAATAGAACGAACAATTGCTTCTTCATCAAGAGGCTTGATGGTATGAATATTAATTACTTCGACACTCAATCCTTTTTCTTCTAAAATACGTCCAGCCTCAATAGCTTTCCAAACCATATGACCGCAAGCAAAAATACTTACGTCGGTTCCTTCCGATAATTGTTGCGCTTTGCCAATTACAAAATCACTACCATCCACAGCTGTAAAGTTTGGCCATTTTGGACGACCAAATCTTAAATAAACAGGACCTTCGTATGATGCAATGGCTTTGGTAGCTGCCTTGGTTTGGTTGAAATCACAAGGAACGATTACCGTCATGCCAGGAAGCATTTTCATCAGTCCAATGTCTTCTAATATTTGGTGTGTTGCGCCATCTTCACCAAGGGTAAGCCCCGCGTGTGATGCACAAATTTTTACATTTTTGTTACTATACGCAACGCTTTGTCTGATTTGATCATACACCCTACCCGTGCTAAAATTTGCAAAAGTGGTGGTGTACGGAATTTTACCTCCAATGGTCATACCTGCAGCAATACCAATCATGTTGGCTTCTGCAATACCTACTTGTACAAAACGGTTTGGAAAATCTTTGATGAAGGGACCTAGTTTTAATGAACCTGCTAGATCTGCAGTAAGTACCACTACATTTTCATTTTCTTTTCCGATTTCGTGAATGCCTTCACCAAATCCACCGCGTGTTTCTTTTTCGTTTTGTACTTGTATGTCTTGTAATTTCATAAGAAGTATATTTTATCCTTCAAAAGTGCTATAAAAATATGGTGTCTTTGCTTCAAACTCGGCGCTACAGGTATCTACCATTTTGTAAACCCTAGTAATGCCTAATGCTTTTCTTTTTTCATACACTTGTTCGTCTGTGCAATCGCCTTGTAAGATTTTAGAAATTTGCACGTCACCGAAACCACATTTTTTAGCTTCTTTTAATAAGCTTTCAGGAAGCGTTTCTAATGTATGCGTTGCAATTTCTTTTTCGATGTTACAAATTTGTAAAATCTGGTTTAAGAACCATCTGTCAATGCCGGTTGCTTGTGCAATAGATTTAACGGTAGACCCTGCCATGAGCGCATCTTTAATTCTAAATATGCGGTCCCATTTTGGAGTTTTAATATATTCTGCAAGGTCTTCACTTTTCATGAGACTCTTACCGTAGTAGCCTAAGCCAACTGCTTCATTTTCTAGACTCTGACAAGCTTTTTGTATCGCTTCTTTAAAGTTTCTTCCGATGGCCATTACCTCACCCACACTCTTCATTTGTAAACCAAGTGTGTCGTTAGCGCCTTTAAATTTATCAAAATTCCAACGCGGCACTTTTACAATAACGTAATCAAGTGCTGGTTCAAAATATGCAGAAGTTGTTTGCGTGATTTGATTTTTTAATTCATCTAAACTATATCCAATGGCAAGTTTAGCTGCAATTTTAGCAATTGGATAACCCGTTGCTTTTGATGCCAGTGCTGATGATCTACTCACGCGCGGATTGATTTCTACAGCAATCAATTCTTCGGTAGAAGGGTTGAGAGCAAATTGCACATTACATCCACCCGAAAAATTACCCAGAGAACGCATCATTAAAATGGCTTTGTTGCGCATGTCTTGGAAAGCCGAATCACTAAGTGTCATCGCAGGAGCAACCGTTATAGAATCTCCGGTGTGCACACCCATCGGGTCTAAATTTTCTACGGTACAAATGATAACA
>JBEITL010000145.1:0-4368 GCA_040374915.1 Sediminibacterium sp.
CATTTTTTTACTGCCTTTTTGAAGCCATTAGCATGAGGATCATTTCAGGAAAATATGGTGGACGCCGCATTAGTCCACCCGCAAATATGCCGCACACGAGACCTACCACTGATATTGCAAAAGAAGGTCTCTTTAATATTTTACAAAGTAGAATGTCTTTTGATGACATTGAAATACTTGATTTGTTTGGCGGCACAGGCTGTATAAGTTACGAGCTTGCCTCGAGGGGTGCAAGTAAACTTACGATTATAGAAAAAGATCCCATCATGCAGGGGTTTATACAAAAAAATATTGCTTTATTAAAAATAGAAGGCGCACAGGTATTAAAGCTTGATGTTTTTGCCTACTTAAATAGTTGTGCCAGTGTTTACGATTTTATTTTTGCTGGACCGCCATATGCACTAGGCACCATTGATGAGCTGCCTAAAATTATCGTAGCTAAAAAGCTTATTAGGCCGGGCGGTTTTTTTGTACTAGAGCATACGCCTCGAAACGATTATAAAAATTTTGAAGGGTATTCTTTTCAGCGCAATTACGGAACTACTATTTTTTCATTTTTTGTTGCAACCTAGTGCCCGATGAACAAGCAAGCATTAAGAGAATTATATAAAAGCAAACGTCAAAATTTGCCTAGCAAAACGCGGTTGCAGTTTGACGATTTAATGCTCATTCAGTTTCAAAAATTTGATTTCTCGGCCATCAGAACAGTGCTTACGTATTGGCCCATGCCAAATCAAGCAGAGCCCAATACCCATTTATTTTCGGGCTACCTACGTCATATGATTCCAGGCCTCACAATTGCCTATCCGGTTATGGACCCAGACGCTCATCAATTTACGGCGCATCAAATAGATGAAAACACAGTGTATAAGCCAGGTAAGTTTGGGGTTTTAGAGCCCGATGCTCCAAACCAGTTAGACCCATCAACCATCGACTTGGTTTTTGTGCCATTATTAGTGGCTGATACAGAAGGGTATAGAGTTGGATATGGGAAAGGCTATTACGACCGTTTTTTAGCCTCATGTAATCAGGGGGTGATTGCTATGGGTTTTTCGTATTTCGACCCCATCCAGCAAATAGCAGATACAGACCAATTTGACGTACCTTTGCACTACCTCATTACGCCGAGTCGCATCTATGAATTTTAATACCATTTTTCTTACTTCCTTTCGCGTTTTATTATTGCCGTTGGCGATATTGTATGGTGCATTTATTAAAGTTCGCAACTGGATGTTTGATAAGCAGTACCTAAGCACTGCTACTTTTAATTTCCCGCTTATTTGTGTTGGAAATTTAGCAGTAGGTGGCACGGGTAAATCTCCCATGGTAGAATACTTACTTCAACTTTTACATACCCGTTATAAAGTAGCTACAGTATCAAGAGGCTATAAAAGAAAGACAAAGGGATATGTATTAGCAGGTGCAACTACAACAGCGCTTGAAATAGGAGATGAGCCCATGCTCTTCCATCAAAAATTTCCATCGGTACCCGTTGCAGTTGGAGAAGAAAGGTTAGATGCCATTCCACAACTGTTACACGACATCACAGATTTGCAAGCCATTATTTTAGACGATGCTTTTCAGCACAGATCGGTTAAGGCAGGATTTAATATTTTACTCACTGAGTTTGGTAATACGTATAATAACGATTTCTTTTTGCCCACCGGTGATTTAAGAGATGATAAAAGTGCTGCAAAAAGGGCTCAGGTTATTATTGTAACAAAATGTCCACCTGATTTACCTGAAGAGAAACGTCAAAAAATTATAAGGGCTTTACACCCTAATAATGACCAGCAGGTATTTTTTACATGTATCGAATATGAAACGCCTTATCATATTTTAGATATTACCAATAAGCGCCCAATAACGCATGAAGACGAAGTGCTTTTAATGTGTGGCATTGCCAATCCCAAACCACTTAAAAGTTATTTACACGAGCACGCAAAAACATATTACCAGCAAGATTACGCAGATCATCATATATTTTCTATAGATGATTTACATGAAGTAGTGCGTCAGTTTAATACCATTGCCACGCAACAAAAATTTATTATTACCACAGAAAAAGACGCCGTACGACTTACTAAATTCCAAGAAGAATTAAAGCAACTGCCTTTTTATGTACTCCCAATCAAACACTCTTTTTTATTTGACCAAGGCCCTCAGTTTGACGAGTTGATCCTTTCATTTATCAATGGGTTTAACGCCATTATGCAACATGAGTAAAGCAAAAAAGTCAAAACAAAAAAAGACAGCAAAGCCCATTGTGGTGGCTACTTTAAAAGGTAAAATAGATATCACGCGTTCTGGCATGGGCTACGTTATTGTAGACAACAATGCCATTGATATTATGGTGCGTCCTTCCGATATGGGCAATGCCCTTAATGGAGATACCGTGCGCGTAAAAATTACCCGCGAAAATGGTCGTACCGGTAAAAAAGAAGGAAAGGTTGTAGAAGTTGTAGAACGCCGCCAAACCGAATTTATAGGGCATATTCAGCTCTCCGATAAGTTTGCATTTTTTGTACCAGACACCGATAAACCGATGCCCGATATTTTTATTCCGCTCCAGTTTTTAAATGGTGCCAAAAATAAAGATAGGGTAGCAGCAAAGCTTGTAAAGTGGGACAGAGACGATAAAAAACCAGTTGGTGAAGTCATCGCCGTTATGTCACCTGAAGACGAAAATGACGCTGCCATGAAGGAGCTCTTGGCGCAGGCCGGTTTCCCATTATTTTTTCCGCAAGACGTGTTAGAAGCAGCGCAAGCATTGCCTGTTGTTTTAGATGAAGCAGAAATAGCAAAGCGTAGAGATTGCCGTGACATCAAAACTTTTACCATTGACCCCGTTGATGCAAAAGATTTTGATGATGCACTTTCTATCAGAAAATTACCTAGTGGCCTTTACGAAATAGGGGTGCATATAGCAGACGTTAGTTATTACGTTTTACCAGATACTGATTTAGACGCCGAAGCCTACAAACGCGCCACGTCTGTGTATTTGCCAGACCGCGTAAACCCCATGTTACCTGAAAAAATTTCAAACGAATTATGTTCGTTACGCCCCAATGAAGATAAATTTACTTTTTCTGCCATTTTTCAAATCAATGACGAAGCACAGGTAAAACAGTATTGGCTGGGCCGAACTGTAATTCATTCCGATAAGCGTTATGCTTATGAAGATGTGCAAACCATTATTGATACGAGTGAGGGGGAAAATGCCGACGATATTTTACTGCTTCATAGCCTTGCGCAAAAATTAAGACAGGCCAGGTTTAAAAAAGGGGCTATTAATTTTTCTTCACAGGAAGTACGCTTTACACTGGATGAAAATGCCAAACCTATTGGTATCACAGTTAAGGAAAGTAAACCATCGCATCAACTGATTGAGGAGTTTATGCTACTTGCCAATAAAACGGTTGCAGAAAATATTTCTAAAATTCAAATCAATAAACAACCACTTCCTTTTCCATACCGTATTCATGACCAACCAGATCCAGAAAAATTGGCTCCGTTTGTGCAGTACGCAAAAAAGTACGGACATGGTTTTGATGCCAGTTCTCCTGAAAAAATTTCTGCAAGTTTTAATCAATTGCTTGAAGATGCAAAGGGAAAGCCGGAGCAACATGTGCTCGAACAATTAGGCATTAGAACGATGGCAAAAGCCATTTATTCGACGCAAAATATTGGACACTACGGTCTTGCTTTTGATTTTTATTGTCATTTTACATCACCCATTAGAAGATACCCCGATGTACTTGTGCACCGTGTGCTTCAAACGGTTCTTGACAACAAGCCCGTTGTTGATAAAAAAATGGAAGAAAAATGTAAGCATAGTTCCGATAGAGAACGTGCTGCGATGGAATGTGAAAGAGCTTCTAATAAATACAAGCAAGTAGAGTTTATGCTCGACTATATTGGGGATACATTTGAAGGGGTAGTAAGTGGTGTTTCTAGCTTTGGATTTTGGGTAGAAACATTGGCCCATAAATGCGAGGGTTTGGTATCCATTGTTGGGCTCTCCGAATTTGACGATTTTAGGCATATAGAATCTGATTATAGCCTTGTAGGCAAAAGGAGTGGACGCACCTTTAAAATGGGCGATAAAGTGTTTATAAAGGTCATTGCGGCCAATTTAGACAAGCGACAGCTAGATTATGAATGGGTTCAGGTTCCATAGGCCATTTTTCGCCCATTATTTACCTACATTTTGTGTGTAAAATTGTGGATAAAACACCCTCTTTTTGAGGTTCATTTTAATCTATTTCCGTGTTAAAAAAAGTATCTTCGTAAGCCGCCAAACTGGCGTGTCAAATTGTTGATACAGATACGTTTATAGATTAGAAATTATGGAAGAAAATTTGATCC
>JBEITL010000108.1:0-5283 GCA_040374915.1 Sediminibacterium sp.
AAGCAAAAACAGGACTTGTTATTGACGCTTATTTTTCTGGTACTAAATTAAAATGGATACTAGATAATGTAGATGGCGCTCGCGAAAAAGCAGCAGCTGGACAATTGTGTTTTGGCACCGTTGATAGTTGGTTGTTGTGGAAATTAACGGGCGCAAAAGTGCACGCCACAGACGTTTCCAACGCGTCGCGCACACTCCTATTTAATATTCATACACTTAGTTGGGATGATGAATTATTACAACTATTAGACATTCCAAAAAACATATTACCAGCAGTAAAAAGTAGTTCAGAAATTTATGGTCACACACAAAATATGTTAGCGTCACATAGCATTCCTATTGCGGGCATTGCTGGTGATCAACAAGCTGCATTATTTGGTCAGCAGTGCACACAGCCGGGCATGGTTAAAAATACTTACGGCACGGGTTGTTTTATGCTTATGAATACGGGGACCAAAGCAGTAACATCGCATCATCATTTACTAACTACTATTGCTTGGCAAATTAATGGCGTTACAGAGTATGCATTAGAAGGATCTGTGTTTATTGCCGGCGCTGTGGTGCAGTGGTTACGTGATGGATTACAACTTATTAGAACCGCATCAGAAATTGAAACCTTAGCAGCCACGGTTCATGACACAGGTGGCGTATATGTGGTGCCCGCATTTGCAGGCCTTGGCGCACCCTATTGGAACCAACACGCAAGAGGTACCATTGTAGGTATTACGCGTGGTACAACTAGAGGACATATTGCACGCGCAGCACTTGATAGCATTGCTTATCAAACCATGGATGTTTTAGATGCGATGCAAAAAGATTCGGGCATTACCATTAAAGAATTACGGGTAGATGGTGGCGCAACTGCTAATAATATGCTGATTCAATTTCAATCAGATATTTTGCATACCAAAGTGATTAGACCTACCATTACAGAAACAACGGCACTGGGTGCTGCCTATTTAGCAGGACTTGCTGTGGGTTATTGGAACTCGTTAGAGGATATTAGTGCGCAGTGGCAAATAGAAAAAGTGTTTGAGCCCACGCAATCACAAGAAACTACAAGTGCACTCATTAAAGGATGGAAAAAAGCCATCAATGGCGCAGCTGCCGCAACGGAGTAATAAAAGCGAATTATCTACGCGGACGTAGCCACTGATCAGGATTAAGCGGCACACCACGCTCGTTATTGATGGTAAATATAATACTACCCTCTCCATCAATACTTTTACCAGAACGTCCAATGGCAGAGCCTGCTTTTACAACTTTACCCACACTAACACTAGCGCTTGAAAGTTGTTGGTACACTGTAAAATATTTTCCGTGACGTACCATAACCACCTGGTCGCCATTTACTTCTCCTACATAAGATACTTCACCATCGGCAATGGATTTTACCACCGATCCTTCCGGTAATGCAATATGAATACCATCCGATTTTTGCGTAAGCTTTGTACCAGGTACAGTAGATACGCCAAATTCTATAAATACATTTCCACGGTCTACAGGCCATGGCAATCGGCCTTTATTTTGCTCAAAATGCATGGATGTTTCACGGCCTTCTTCGGTAGATTCAAATGGAGAATATGGACGCGAACCAGATTTAGTAAGCACAATAGGCTCATTGTTTTTAGCACTATTTACTGCTGTATTATTTTTTGCCGAATTATCGGTATTGGTATTATTTTTTGCAGTAGCAGCAGCCGCATTTTTTTTGGCGTCGTCGATGGCTTTTTGTTTGGCAATTTTTTCTTTGCGCGCAGCTTCGTCGATTTCTCTTTTAATAATGGCCATTACTGCTTGTTGCATACGCACACGCTGCTTTTCTTTGTCCTTAATTTGTTTGGCAATAGCAGACTCCTGTCCCTTTAACTGCGCCACCACTTTGTCCTGGGCTTTTTTATCTTCTTGTAATACTTTGAGTTGCTGACTTTGTGCCGTTAGTGTTACAACACGCTCTTTTTTGTTGGTATTGAGCACATCCACTTTTTGTGTGAGCATTGCACGAGATTGGGCAATGGCAATAGCCTGTGTTTCTCTATTTTGTCTATAACTTTTTAAATACGTCATACGCTTGATAGCGTCATTAAAACTTCGCGCCGAAAATAAAAAGTTTAAATACTCATAACTACCTCTGTTTTTATAAGCAAAAACAATACTCTTAGCATATTTTAATCGAAGGGTATCCAGTTCTTTACGAAGCCTGTAAATATCCATTTCATTTAAATAAATGGTATTGTCTAGATCGTTAATTTGATTGTTGATGCCCTTCACCAATTCTTCCCGCATGGCCACTTTTCGCTTAATTAGTGCCAGCTCGTTTAATGAAAGCTTTTTATTTTTTTGGGTTTCCGATAACTGCCTGTTTAAATCAGAGAGTTCCTTTTTAAGCTCCTGCTCCTTTTTTTGCAGCTCTTCGCGAGACTGTTGTGCCGACGCGCTTACCACAGTCATTATAAAAAGCACTAAAAAAACAAAGCGTTGCAGGGTCATTAGCATAGGGTTTAAGCGGTCCAATTACTTATTAACGGCAAAATGAGCCAGAAATTACTTTTTCTTATAATTTTTAGGGATTTCGAACGAATATTTTATAGGATCGTCGATCGAATACTCCTTAAAATCTAAAAAGATGTCGAGTTTAGACTTCTCAGACATGGATATTTTACGGTCGGCGGCAAACGAGTATGTCCCAAGCGGCTGAAAATTACCATAGGTAATATCACAAGTACGGTTGCGAAGGGCATTTACATCGTTGAATTTAGAAAACAAAATACGCTGGGTACTATTGTCGATATTAATGAGGTTTTTAAATAAATCACCCACCATGGTTACCAGTAGTTGATTGTCGTTGGCTTTATAGGAAACAAGGTTGTTGCTAAAAAAGATAGGGTTGCCAATAAGGAGGTCTTGTAACGACATGAAATCGAATGGGATTTCTGTTACCTCTTGCAAATACGCAATGGACCTTTTAGTAACCGACTTGTCTCCTACTTTTTGTACCAGCACCACGCTATCTCTTGTAACCTTTGCCTGCAGGCCTTCTGCAGCGATTCCTAAAAAAGTGCCTTTAACGCGTATAAGAATCACCGAGTCTTTTACCATGCTTAAATACACGGTATAGTCGTCCTTTTTTTCGGCACCCTCGTAGTCTACTTTTATTTTAGCATTAAAGGTTTTAAAATTAATTTTTTGCTGTGCCACTTTACCCATAATGTCACGCACAATGGCTGCAGAATCTACTACAGGCATGGTATGTACTACCACTATTTGCGCCGTATCTTTTTTAGACAAAGCATCCTGAATGCCTTCCACTTTTTTTACCGTTCCGCATGCGGCAACAAGTAAGATGGTAGCAATAATTCCAAGTAATTTTATTTTCATGTATTTGCGGTGTATGATTCGTTTATTTACCGGTACTGCCAAAGCCACCAGCACCTCTATGGGTAGATGTAAGTGCTGTTGCAGGTTCCCAGCTAATTTGTGTAACGGGGGCAACGACCATTTGTGCAATGCGGTCGCCGGTTTTAATCACCTGCAATTCGTTTGATAAATTAATTAAGATAACTCCAATTTCACCCCTATAATCGGCGTCGATGGTTCCTGGCGAATTTAAACAGGTAATACCCTGCTTTAATGCCAGACCACTGCGTGGACGTATTTGCGCCTCGTAACCAGAGGGTAATTCAATAAATAATCCTGTAGGAATAAGCTTACGCTCAAGCGGTTCCAATACCACCGATTCGTGTATATGCGCACACAAATCCATACCCGCAGATCCTTCGGTAGCATAGGCTGGCAGTGGGTTCCCCGACTCATTTACTATTTTAACAACCACCGATGAATTTGAGCTGCTTTGAGGCATAATTTAGAATTAAGACACAAAGGTACAGGAAGGCATCAAAAAAAAGGGTTAAAATGGGATGTGTTGGCTATTTTTGACTATAATTGGCATGAATATGAAGTATTTTAAATATAAACACTTATTTACACTAATAGGTGGCCTACTCATACTTTTAACTAGTTGTACCAAAGACCTTACCGATGTTACTATTGTTTATGAGAACAATTTTAACAATGGCGACCCTAAAGGAATTGTAACGGCAGGCTGGTTAAGCGATTTTGCTTTTGGCGTATTCCCTTTTAATAAAATTACCAACTACAAAAACTTGAAAATGCTGGGGGTATTTAATAATACCCGAATTGACCTTGATGTAGATAAACTTCCAGAACATTCCGTTTTAAAAGTAGAATTTGATTTGTATTTGCATGACTCCTGGAAAAACGATTTATGGATGTTAACTATAGATGGCAATAACCGTTTGTTAACAGGATTTTCAAATATTAGCAGTATCCAACAGGCCTACCCCAATTGGTTAAATTCGGGACCTACTTTTCCGGCGGGTAACCAAGCGCAAGAAATTTATTTACCCGGTCTTTGCAGTTTGAAAGACAACAAAACAGGAACCAGCAAATACAAAATTGTACATAGTTTACTACACAGCACAAAAACGGTAAAAATTACCATGAGTGATGCTGGTGGTAATAAAAATGATACCTGTGCTAGAAGTTGGGCCATCGATAATTTAAAAGTCGTTGCCCTTAAAAACTAGTGGTGAATGAAAAAAAATATCGTTTACAACATATTACTTTCATTTACCAATATCTTATTTCCATTAATAAGTTTTCCATACGCAGCAAGGGTTTTAGGCCCTAAAGGTATTGGCGAAGTACAGTTTGTAATGTCCTTTGCGCAGTACTTTTCCATATTTGCAGCCATTGGCATACCTATTTATGGCGTTCGCGAAATAGCAAAGGTTAGAGACAGTCCTGCTAAACTTTCAAGTACTTTTTTATCACTCAGCACCTTGTTTTTTATTGCAAGTGTGGCTGTATCCTGCATCTATTTTTTAATCGTTTGCCTGCATCCTTATTTTTCAAGTAACCAACACTATTATATTATTGCTGGCATTTTAGTTTTTTTAAGTTTTAGTTATACCGACTGGTATTATAGTGGTATAGAAGCTTTTCATAAAATCACCATCCGTTCCATTATTGTTAAATCTATTTCACTAGCCCTACTGTATACTTTTGTTAAAAACAGCAACGACATTTATGATTACCTCTGGATTTCAATTTTTTCTATTCTGGGCAATCAGGTGTATAATTTTGTAGACATCTATTTTAATTTAGCAATTAAAAAGCCAGTACTAAATTTTGCGGAGCATATAAAACCTATGCTTTTGATATTTGGCGCTACCATCGCATCCAGCATTTACACCCTTTGGG
>JBEITL010000155.1:0-4085 GCA_040374915.1 Sediminibacterium sp.
AAATACCAGAACCAAGAACAAAAACATATCATACACGGTCAAATAAAAAACCTTCGCTACCGCCTAAAGCTTATTAAAAATATGCAAGCATTAGGGGTGGTAACTTTTTTAGGTTGCATACTTTGTATGTACCTTATTTATGTTCAGTTTATGTTAGCTGCAAATATTGTTTTTGCGATCAGTTTAATTTCTTTTTCCGCTTCTTTACTACTTTCTTTATTAGAAATACAATTAAGTACCAAAGCACTAGAACTAGAACTGAGTGATATGGAAGGGCTCGAAGATCCTTCTGTGATTGAATACTTTAAAAAGAAATTCGGAAAAGAATAAAATCCGCTAGTTAACGCGTTACTTTTCTTTCTCCAATTTGCTGGCGCCACATGGCATAATAAAGTCCTTTATCTGCTAGAAGCGCTTCATGCGTTCCGGTTTCAACAATTTGCCCTTTTTCTAATACATAAATCCGGTTGGCATGCATGATGGTGCTGAGCCTATGTGCAATCATCACTGTAATTTGTTCACGCTCTTCAGAAATGGCATGAATGGTTCTAGTAATTTCTTCTTCAGTAATACTATCGAGTGATGACGTTGCTTCGTCAAAAATAAGTAGGTGAGGGTGTCTGAGTAATGCACGCGCAATTGACAATCTTTGTTTTTCTCCACCACTGAGTTTTAATCCTCCTTCACCAATAATACTATCTAAGCCTTGCTCAGCTTTAGATAAAATAGAATGGCAACTCGCTTTTTCAAGGGCTACAATCATTTCGGAATCTGTAGCATTTGGAAATACGAAGCTTAGATTTTCTCTGATAGTGCCTGCAAACAGTTGTGTATCCTGGGTTACAAAACCAATTTGATTTCTGAGTTCTTCAAAATCAATATCATTTTCTTTAGCGCCATTGTATTCGATATGTCCATTTTGAGGTCTGTAAAGGCCTACCAATAATTTAACGAGTGTGCTTTTGCCTGCGCCAGAAGGACCCACAAAGGCAATGGTTTCTCCAAGTTTAACGTCAAATGAGATATTGTCAAGCGCCTTAAATTGTGCGCTTTGGTGTTGAAAAGAAACACCAGAAAAGGCAAGGGTTTGAATGGCGCCAACACTTGTTGGATGGTCGGGTCTCGCTTCCACTTCGCGACTCATGAGTTTGTGAAAATTTTGAAGAGACGCTTCAGCTTCTCTATAGCTCAAAATAATACTGCCAATTTCTTGTAATGGTCCAAAAATAAAGAAGCTATAAAACTGTAATGAAATTAATTGACCCACTGTTAATACATCCCTGTAAATAAGCCACATGAGTGTAAATGTGATAACCTGTCTTAAAAAATTAACAAGGGTTCCTTGTATAAAACTAAGGGAACGAACGTTCTTTACTTTTTTAAGCTCAAGGCCTAAAATTTTGTAGGTATTGGTATTGAGTCTTTTTACTTCTTGATCGGTTAATCCTAAACTTTTTACAAGTTCAATGTTTCTTAAACTCTCGGTGGTAGTACCTGCAAGCGCTGTCGTTTCTCCAACAATTGCTTTTTGAATGACTTTAATTTTTTTACTTAATAGGTTGGTAACCGCACCAATTAAAATGGCACCCCCTAAATAAATAGGTACAATTGACCAGTGTAGTCTAGTAGCATAGATAGATACAAATACCACACTTACAATTATACCAAAGAGTACGTTAGTTACATAACCAATAAATTTTTCGGTGTCGGCTCTTACTTTAGTTAAGATGGAAAGTGTTTCACCGCTTCTTTGGTCTTCAAAATCTTGATAGGGTAAGCGCATGGAGTGTTGCAGTCCATCGGTAAATATTTTAGCACCAAATTTTTGAATCACAACATTAACGGTATAATCCTGGAAAGCCTTTGCCAGCCTACTAACCATAGCAGTACCTACAAGTAAAAAAAGCATACCCATAATCCCTTTGATAAATTCACTTTCGCTTCTAAAACTACCGTCTGGATTGGTTTTGGCATGATTTGCAAACTGATCTATGAGTTTGCCAAAAATCATGGGATCAAATAAAGAAAAGGTTTGATTAATACCGGCTAGTAATAACGCTAAAAGCACAAGCCCTTTGTAGGGCTTTAAATAGGTGATAAGTAATTTCATACATTATAATATTATTCGGCTGCTGTAGCAGCTTCATTGCAAGTGTCAATAAATGCGAGTATTTCCGGGCGTCCAGTTTTTAACTCGGCGCTTGTAACAAAATGGCGGGGTAAAAATTGCCAACTTTCTTTGAGGACTGCAAAAAAGCTATCTATATTTCTTTTAACAACGCCAGGCTTTTCTTTATCAATTTTAGTAAACACGAGTGTAAAAACAATACCCCAACTATCTAATTGACTTATAAATTCTAAATCGTTTTTTTGAGGACCATGTCTGCTATCAATCAGTACAAAAACTTGTACAAGATTTTCTCTCTTTTTAAAATAGCCTTCAATCATTTGTTCCCAGCGTCTTCTGTCTGTTTGAGACCTTTTGGCATAGCCATAGCCAGGCAAATCAACAATAAACCACTTGCTTCTTGGTGCTTTAGCCTTTTGTGTACTCTCTATTTCAAAATGATTGATGAGCTGCGTTTTGCCGGGTGTGCCAGATGTTTTGGCTAAACTCTTCTGACCCGTAATCATATTAATTAAAGAAGACTTACCTACGTTACTGCGTCCAATAAATGCATATTCGGGCCTATCAGGCTTTGGACATTTGTCAAAACTAGGACTTGAAACCAAATAGCTGGCTTTTGTAATTTCCATGCTGCAAGTTAACAAAAAGCCCGCTTAGTTTAGTAAGCGGGCTAATAAAAGAGCTTTGTTGGGGTTTATTAATTCTTTTTCTTAATTAAACTATCAATCGGGTAAGTTGCTTTCATAGAGTCGAGAACAGACTGGGCCCAGTTTGTTATTACAACTCTTTCTTCTTGAGTTAATTTTGCTTCGGAATGAATGAGACTATAAGATTCAAGTGGCATTTCACCTTCTTTCACCTGCTCTATCACTTCTTCCATTTTATGGTATTGCTTACGCAGTTTATAATTGGCAAAATCATCCAAATTAAAATGTTTTTTACCATCCACAATATGGTCATTAATCCACCATGCAAGCGGTTGAACCCCCGCATACCATGGGTACTTTGAGTTATTGCTATGACAATCATTACAAGCTTTCACTAAAATAGCGTCCACTTCTTTTGACACTGGATAAAGGGTCGAAATATTTTTTGAATGGTCATCTGAAATATTTCTTTCGGGTTTAAATGCTTGCAGTACCACTAAGACAACAACAAGTGCAAGCCCGATTTTTTTTAGTAAGCTCATGGGGGTGATTTTTATATTAAAATATTGCCGGTCATTTCTGCCGGTATTGGTAAATCCATTAATTGTAAAACAGTAGGTGCGATATCTCCAAGCTTACCGGATTTAAGGTTCACTTTTAAATCATTGTCTACTAGAAATAAAGGTACCAAATTTAAGGTATGCGCTGTGTTTGGGCTTCCGTCTTCGTTGATCATAAAATCCGCGTTACCATGATCTGCGGTAACAAGTAGGGTATACCCGTGTGCAAGACCCGCTGTTACCACTCTTTCTACACAGGCATCTACGGTTTCTACCGCTTTTATAGCCGCCTCAAAAACACCCGTATGGCCTACCATATCTGCGTTTGCATAGTTTAGACATATAAAATCGGCAGATGCTGCTTCTATTGCTGGAACCAATAAATCGGTGATTTCAACAGCGCTCATTGCTGGTTGTAAATCATAAGTTGCAACTTTTGGAGAAGCCACCATGATTCTATTTTCTCCTTCAAAAGGTTTTTCTCTACCGCCGCTAAAAAAGAAAGTAACGTGCGGGTATTTTTCTGTTTCTGCAATTCTAATTTGCTTTTTACCATGTGCCGCTAATACTTCGCCTAACGTATTTTGCAAATTATCATTTTCAAAAACTACGTGTACGCCATTAAATGTTTGGTCGTACTGTGTCATGGTGGTGTAATGTAGTTGTAAGGGTTGCATGTTGTATTCAGGAAATGCTTGTTGCGTTAGCACTTCTGTAATTTCTCTACAACGGTCTGTTCTAAAATTAAAA
>JBEITL010000124.1:0-4906 GCA_040374915.1 Sediminibacterium sp.
CTTATCCCAACTGTATTAATGGCGCAAGGTCGCCGAATGGATACGACGATGAAAGTTGGTAAAGCAGGCTACCGCATCAATTGCTTCAATAAATCATCCGAAAAAAATCCAATTACTATTTACCCAGTTGGTTTTGAAAGTGAAGCGCGTGATTTTAGTTTTGAACTAAAAGGTGTTTTAATGGGTGCAGAAGTAGATGATTTAAATAAAGATGGCTTTCCGGAATTGCTATTATACGTTGCAAGTGTCGACTCCTTAAATAAAAGTTCAGTGATCGCGATTAGCTCTCAAGAAAATAAATCAGTAGCACCCATTGTGTTTCCGGATATTTTAGATGATCCACGACTTAGAGATAGTTATAAAGGTTCCGATAAGTATATGCTTTTGGAAGGCGTTTTAATGCGCACTTACCCACTATATGAAAAAGATGCAAATGGGGTCCAGCAACCCACTAGTAAAATGCGCCGATTGATGTACCGTGTTGCACCAGGTGAGCAAGGCACATTAAAATTTATGGTAGCTAGGTTTTATGATTTTCAAAAAAAGTAATATTACCTGCCCTGAACAATTGTAATTTTTGTAGCAATTTTTTCTAGACCACTATCGTCTCTGCAAATAATTAAATAAACGCCACTAGCAACTTTTACCCCATTATTGTTTTTTCCATCCCAAATAGCTTGGCCACCAAGCGCTCTGGTTTGATATACAAGTGCGCCGTATAAGTTGGTGATTTTTACAAGCGCATTATTGGTTAGACCTCTAATAGCTATACTGCCACTATATCCTGGAGGAACTGGATTGGGAAATACAAGTACTTTTTCTTGTGTACTTACGGGCTCTGTTGCCGTACTTCTAAAACTACAAAGTCCGTTATTTGTAGCAATAAAAACCTCACCCGTAAGCGGATCTATAGAAATCTTAGAAATATCATTGCCTGGTAATGGACTATTGCTAGACGAAAATCTATAAATAACTTTTTCGCCGCTAGCGCTAATTAACCAAACGCCATTTTTTGTACCTACCCATTTTCTATCGGCACCATCAACCGCAATGGTTTGTACATTTTCATCTTTAAATAAAAGCCCCGCAAATCTATCTTGTTGCACAACAGGCAGGAGTGCGTCGCAACCTGCCGGCGTAAAAATATTTTCTGTGCACTGAATAATGCCAATACCTCTATCGGTACCTACCCAAATAAATCCATTTTTATCTTTTGCAGTACAGTTTACTTGGTTGCTAGGTAAATTGCCGGCGCCAGTTCCTGCTTTATATTGTTTCCACCTATCATCTGAATTAGAGGTTAAAGAATTTCCAGGATTGTATACAAGTAGTCCATTAGCATTTTTGGTCACACACCAAATAAGCCCGGTGTCATCTATTTCAATAGCACCTGCATCTGTTAATCCATAAGGGTTATTAAATCCGGTCCATTTTCCATCAGGCTGGTATACATGTATTGATTTAGTATTGCCCGTATTGCTCACCCAAGTATTGCCTTTACTATCTGCTGCTACACCAGTTGTAAAACAGGTATTATTTGTAGCACCCACAAGGCTACTATTGCGGGGGTTAAATAGTTGCACTTTATTATTTTGCCATTTTGCTACGCCCATTTCTGAAGTAGTAAGCCAAATACTATTATCTAGATGATTGATTGCAATGGATTGAATCCCAGTTACGCTATCTAAACCATTTTGCATTTGCCATTTGCTATTTTCTAGTACCGCCAATCCTTTTTTTGTGTTTGATGCGGCTAATACCCCTTTGCTAGAAGCGAATAGTGCTGTCGTAATTTGCCCACCTGGCCCACCTGGAATTATTTTTACAAAGCTATTTGTACTAGGCTCTAATTTAATAAGGCCTGTTTCCCGGTCACTAATCCAAATGATTCCATTTGAAAAAATACATGCGTTGGGTTGTATTAGTAAAGCAGGTTGTTCAAATACAAGTGCAGTTGTAGCGCCTATTGTTAATTGGTATAGGCGTGCTTTACTCGTTTGAGCATTCGTAGTAGCAATTGTAATTTTTTGTTCGTTGAACTGCCACGATTTTATTTGTTCTGATGGTTTATAAAATAAAGTAGTGGTAGCAACTGGTTGAATGAGTAGTAGGCTATCATTTTTTTCAATAATTAAACCAGTAGGCGTACTGCTTAATTTTTTTATGGGCTTATCATTTGCAGTTGGATATATATTAGTCCATGATTTTGCATCTGCAATATTGAGGTTTGATACAGATGCGGTATAAACACCATTTTGAGTAGCTGCATACCAATTGCTTGTGCCCTTGGTAAGCGAAAAAACTTCTAAGTTATTTCCACTAGAACCTAATATCCAACTTTCTTTTATTTCATATTTTAACAAGTCAATGACTACAATGCCTATGTTGGTGCTTACGTATGCCATTCCTTTATCACAATAAATGGAATTGATTTTTTGAATGCGACTTGTTCTTACAAGATCATAGATATTTTTTACAAGGCCACCTTTTATTACATCAATATTATTATTGGTGTAAGCAACCACTAGTTGCTCTGTTTCACTATCCCAACAAATGGTAGCGATAGACGCTTCAGCTAAACCGGTTAGTTTGTTAAAGTATTCGAACTGATTGTTAGCGTTGGTGCTAAAAATAGCCTCCGGAGTAGCCGTATATATTTTATCTCCTTTTACGACCTCTAAAGTTCCTACATAACTATGGTGTAAACGCCAGCTTCCAATAGGAGGTGCTTGTGCAAATGCATGTAATGTTAGCATGCAATAGCCAATAAAAAATAGACTCCGCTTTATCCCTAACATGCTATAAAATTAATCCATAAAAACTATAGTACTGCTAAGTTATTTTTGATGGCAAATAATGCGAGGCCAACCCTAGTTTTTACGTCTAATTTTTTGAATAAATGATCACGGTAAGTGTCTACCGTTCGCGGACTGATAAACATAATATCGGCAATTTCTTTATAGGTTTTATCGGTACAAACCCAGCCCATAAAGGCTATTTCCTTTTCTGTTAAATGGTTGACTTGCTCTTGTTGTTTTTTTAGTGCCGATTCGTCGCCTATATAATGAATGAGTTTATCGGACACCATATCGTTGCTGAAATAACCATACTTTTTAATTTCGTTGAAGGCGGTATAGAGTAGCATGGGTTCCGAATTCTTTAATAAATAACCATGACATCCATTTTTTAGCATTTGTATGATTGCATAATCATTATCATACATGCTAAGTGCGATGATTTTGGTATCCGGCAAATTTTGTCGAATCCATTGTGCAGTTTGATAACCATCCATTGCTGGCATATTAATATCTAGCAGTACAATACTAGGGGCTTTGTTTTTTTTGAGGGACTCAATAAATAAAAGTCCGTTGCCTGCTTCAATGGTTACTTTATAACCCTTAAATCCAGCAATCATATTGGCAAGCCCTGCTCGCATCAGGCGGTGATCATCAACAATGGCAATGGATATCATGAGCGCCTAGCACTTTAATAATAGCGCTTGCCAGTAAGGTAACCTATTTTATTGGATTGCGCTGTAGATGGCTTCTTGAATATTAGGGCGCACATTTAATCTACCAAATTTGGTATTGTTTCTTGTAGGAGAAACCCTGCTTGATAAAAAGATATAAACCAGTTGCTTTGTGGGATCCACCCAAACGCATGTGCCCGTAAATCCAGTGTGACCATAGGTTTCAGGAGATACGCTTTTAGAAGGGTAGGCTTCTTTTCTTGTGGCATTGTCTTTTTCAGGCTTATCAAATCCTAAACCTCTTCTAGAAATAGTAGAACTGTAAGCAGTAAATTTTTGAATCGTAGATTTTTTTAAGTAGCGCTTACCATTGAACGTACCACCATTTAATAGCATTTGATAGAGTTTCGCTAAATCATAGGCATTGCTAAATAAACCTGCGTGCCCTGCAACACCGCCAAACATCGCAGCACCTTCGTCATGCACATCGCCATGCATTTGTTGTGCTCTAAAATGCGTTTCAACTTCTGTTGGAATAATTTTACTTAATGGCATTGTTGCCGTTGGCAAAAAACCTGTGCTGTGCATGCCTAGTGGGGTATAAAATTGATCTGCTACATAGGCATCTAAGCCCATACCAGTAACAGATTCAACTACTTTTCCTAAAAAAATAAAGTCGTTATCACTATAAACATACTTACCACTCGTAGGCCTACTGCTTGATAGTATGCGTGCATACATGCTGTCCTGCCAGTCATTTCGGAGGTATACATTTTCCGCTACACGTACTGGAAATTGAGGTGTAGCGGTTGTAGAAAAATATTTTGGAGATGGTTTATTGGTGGTTGGGTCCAATACTTCTTTGTAAAAAGTAATAAAAGGAACAAGTCCAGCTTGGTGTAATAAAAGATCCGAAATTTTGATAGACGCTTTGTCTGAACCGCGCACCCATGGGATATAATCACCAATCGTTTTATTTAGTTGTACTTTTTTTGTTTCAACAAGTTTCATGATGGCTACGGTAGTAGCAGATATTTTTGTTACAGACGCCAAATCAAAAACCATGTCTGTTTGCATGGGATCTGTATTGTTATAATTGGTGGTGCCAAATGCTTTATGGTAAACTACTTTTCCATTTTTAGCAACGAATACCACACAGCCAGGAATAGCAGCACTATCAATAGCGGCTTTAGCAATGCTATCAATTTTTTGAAGACCAATACTACTCATGCCTACTTCTTCTGGAACAGCGGTGTTAAAAAAACTGGTTGTTTCGATGCCGCTACCAAAACTAAAATTTTCACAAACTGTAACAGGTAATTTTCCTTGTGGTTCAATATCGCCTTGTAGTAATTGTATGCCTGCTTTTTGTGTAATCGCATCGTCTTCATAACAAACCACTACATTATTTGCGTTACATAAATTTGCTACAGCGTA
>JBEITL010000122.1:0-4950 GCA_040374915.1 Sediminibacterium sp.
AGGGTTTTTCCTTGGCTATTTAGTGTCAACATTCTGATGTTTCAATTATATTGCATCCGCTTCAAAGATATTACCAAAGGATCAAAATTAGACCTATAAAATGAGCAGTACCAATCAGGCATATGATGAGGCTATTTTAGCTTGTAGAGACATATTTATTAAAAAAACCAAGGATTACGGAACCGCATGGCGCGTATTACGCACCATTTCTGTGGTGGATCAAATATTTATTAAGGCGCTTCGCATTAGAACCATTCAAGATTTACAAACCCAAAAAGTAGGGGATGATATTAATTCTGAATTCAAGGGAATCGTAAATTATGCAGTTATTGGTCTTATTCAACTTTCTTTAGGCAACCCCCAAGTGGAAGAATTACCAGTGGATCAAGTAGAAAAACTCTATTTGCAATATGTAGATTTTGCCCGACAAACGATGCTTGATAAAAACCATGATTATGGGGAAGCATGGAGAGACATGAGTCAAGAAAGTTTTGCCGATTTGATTTTAATGAAGCTCATGCGCATCAAACAAATTTTAGGTAACGATGGCAAAACACTCATAAGTGAAGGGATTGACGCCAATTATGTAGACATTTTAAATTACTCCGTTTTTGCACTCATATTAATTTCCGAAGGAAAACATTAAAACTACCTACATGAAAAAACTAAACACACCCATTCGAATATTTGTAGGTCTGTTGTTTATATTTTCTGGCCTTATAAAAGCCAATGATCCGCATGGATTAAGCTACAAAATGCAGGAGTTTTTTGAAGTGTGGGGTTTTGATTTTTTAAACCCATTGAGTTTGATTTCTTCGCTTGGCATGAATGTGCTTGAAGTATTTGCCGGTATTGCCATTATTGTAAACTGGCAAACCAAAAAAATAACCTGGCTTTTATTTATCCTTATTTTATTTTTTACCTACCTAACTGGCTATGCACTCTTTTCTGGTAAAATTAAAACCTGTGGTTGTTTTGGCGATTGCTTACCGCTTACGCCGGCCATGTCATTTACCAAAGACATTGTATTAGGCATTCTGATTATTATTTTATTAGCCACCAACACCGGCAAAGCAAGCAAAGGTATTTTTGGCAAAATAGTACTATATACAGTAACCCTTGGTACTGCTGCTTTTCAGTGGTATGCGCTTACATATTTACCCGTAGTGGATTGTTTGCCGTATAAAAAGGGTAATGATATTGTAGAACAAATGAAAGTTCCAGCAGGAGCAGTTGCGGACAGTACTTCTATCGAATTTATATATACCAAAAACGGAAAAGAAATCAGGTTTGACCAAGCCAATTTTCCAACCGATTTTGATAGCACCTATGTGTATGTTGATCGTAAAGACATTGTCGTAAAAAAAGGCAATGGTCTTGTCGCAAAAATTGTTGACTTTAATTTAATGGCGAAATCGGGGACTGATACTACGGCGGCCATATTTGCAAATCAAAAACCATATGTACTGGTATTTGCAAAAGAAATGAAAGGAGCAGAAAGTTGGAAAAATTCGTTCGAAACTATTTATAAAAAATTACAGGCACAAAATATTGATGTGATACTTGTGACACCAGAAGCTGACAGAGCTATTAGCCTTTTTGGTAAAATTAATATATTGATTGCTGACGCAACTGTAATTAAAACGGCTGCACGCGTTACGCCAACTTACTTTTTAATGAAAGGGTCACGGATACAAGAAAAAGTTGCAGCACCCTCTATCGATCATCTATTTACAACTTTAAATCGCAAGTAATGATTCGTTTCATTACTAAAAAATTAGGTTATGGATTACTCGTTTTGATGGGTGTGGTGGTCGTGGTGTTTTTTTTGTTTCAAGGTTTTGGTGATCCTGCCCGTTTGGTACTCGGTCAAAGTGGCGATAGTACCACCATGAGCAATATCAAAAAAGAGTTAGCATTAGACAAACCTACATCCAAACAGTTTTTATTGTACTTAAATGATGTTTCGCCTATTGCACTGCATAGCGCTTCTGACATAGAAGCCAAAAAATTAAGGGGTTTCTTTTTTACGGTAGGAGACAAACAATTAGCTTTTAAAATTCCATACCTGCGCAGGTCGTATCAGAGTAAAAAACAAGTGAGTGAGATACTCATGGAAGCCATACCGGGCACACTCTTGCTGGCGTTTGCCGCCATGTTTGTGGCTACTTTGTTTGGCATTTTATTGGGTATGTTAGCGGCCATCAAAAAAAACACCTGGATGGATAGTAGTGCTGTGTTTAGCAGCGTACTTGGTATTTCGGCTCCTTCCTTTTTTATGGGCATTATTATTGCTTATTTTTTTGGATTTGTGCTCACAAAATATACGGGCCTTCAAATGACGGGCAGTTTATTTAACATCGACCCATATGATGGAAAAACGCTAGCATTAAAAAACCTAATCTTACCCGCGCTCACGCTGGGATTAAGACCCATGGCCATTATAACACAACTTACCAGAAGCTCCATGCTGGATGTGCTAGATCAAGATTATATACGCACTGCAAAAGCTAAAGGCTTATCAAATACAAGCATTTATTTTGTACACGCTTTACCCAATGCCTTAAACCCCGTAATTACGGCTGTGACAGGATGGTTTGCCGAACTATTAGCCGGTGCCTTTTTTGTAGAATACATTTTTGGATGGAAGGGAATTGGTAAAGTAACAGTAGACGCATTAGAAAAATTAGACTTCCCAGTGGTCATGGGAAGTGTACTTGTAACAGCTACTTTTTTTATGCTGGTAAATATTTTGGCTGATATTTTATATGTAGTGGTAGACCCCCGGGTTAAACTTACTGAATAATAACTTCTGAAATAATTTTTTCGCCAAATGCTTCATTGACCCTTTCAATGATTTGATTTTTTTGATACATCAATTCGTTTTTTAGCGGCCCTACACTTGTAGTGATAAAAAGCTTTTGGTTCACGATTTGAATTTTATCGGTGTATTGCGCAATGGTTTTTCCCATGAGCTTCTCCCAAATTTCTTCAATCTGAATGGCACGCACGCCATTTTTTAAATGACTGCGTTGTAAAAATTTATGAAGGGCTTCGCCTATAGAATATTCAGACATACTACAAAGGTAAGAGTTCAATCATTTGGAAAGGTGTATTTATTGCATGTAGCTGTTGTTCAAGCCTTTGCGGATGCGTATCCGAGATAAAAACCTGGCCATCCGAAGCGGTACATACCCATTGCAATAATTCATACATTCGGCTTTCATCTAGTTTTTCAAAAACGTCATCCAATAACAAAATAGGGGTGAACCCATTTTTAGATTTTAGCACTTCCCATTCTGCTAATTTGAGCGCAAAGAGTAAGCTTTTGCGTTGTCCTTGTGACGCTTCATTTTTAAAAGCGGTTTGATCCATGGTAAAAACCAAATCGTCTCTATGAATTCCTTTTGTGGTTCGTTGCAAAATGCAGTCTTTTTGAAAATTTTGTGCTAGTAGTTCACTAAAAGGCATGGATTGTAACGGACTTTCATACACCAAATTAATATGATCATCGGTGGCTGCAATACGCTTGTAAACCTTGGCAACTAAAGGAAAAAATTCCTTTAAAAATTCGGTTCTTTTTTCAAAAATATATTGTCCATTACTAACGAGTTGGCTATTGAGTACTTCAAGTAATGTCGTATCGATGGGCGCATGATCGGCAGCTTTAAATACACTATTACGCTGTTGCAATACTTTATTGTACGCAATTAAATGTTGTAAGTAAGGAGCGTCTATTTGAGATAGCAAAGTGTCAAGGTATTTTCTTCTTGCCTCACTAGGGCCAATCATGAGCTCAATATCATCGGGCGCAATCATAACAGTAGGATAGCGGCCAATATGATCTGAAAACTTTTTGTATTGTTCGTCATTTACGGCAAGTTCCTTTTTATTATTTTCTCTGACAATGCAAACAACTTTATGTGCCTTATCCTGTATTGTATAATTACCTTCAACCCTTAACCCTTCGGTACCCCTTAAAACGTTTTGAGCATCGGGGCGCGAGAAGTAACTTTTGGTAAGACTCAAATAATAAATACTATCTAATAAATTGGTTTTGCCGGTTCCATTTTTACCACAAATACCAACAATACGCTCCGTAAAAATAAAATCTCGGCGGGCGTAATTGCGAAACTGGGTGAGGGATAAATGGGTGAGTTGGAACATCTTGGCAAATTAAAGCACTAGTTTTCAAATTATTGGCACTTTGTTTGGGCTAAACCAATTAATTTTATAAAAAAAACGGTTGAAAACGATATTATCTGAAGCCCAGCTCGCATTAACAGTAAAAAGACTGGCACATCAAATTTTAGAAAACAACCTTCAATTAGCAGATACGGTGCTCATTGGACTCCAACCGCGTGGGATTTATTTAAGTGACCGCATTGTGCATGAGCTCATGCAATTATTGCCACCTAGTCAAATCGAATATGGTAAACTAGATATCACTTTTTACAGAGATGACGTGCGTAAGAGCCTGCATATTGCCAATGAAACGGATATTCCGTTTAGCATCGAAAACAAAAAAGTGGTTTTAATAGACGACGTTTTATATACTGGCCGAACCATTAGGGCAGCCTTAGACGCCTTATTAGCATTTGGAAGACCTTCTAAAGTGTCTTTATGTGTGCTCATTGATAGGCGTTTTAGCAGGGAACTGCCCATTCAGCCAGATTATGCCGGAAAAGCCATTGATACCATCATTACCCAAAAGGTAAAAGTGTGCTGGAAAGAGCGTGATCAGGTAGACGAAGTGGTGTTATTATAAGAGTTCATTTTACCATTCCATTTTTTTACTTTAGCTTTGTTTTTTAATGAAACTATCTACCAAACACTTACTTGGTATTAAAGATCTCAACCGAGACGATATTCAATTAATTCTTACCACTGCAGCCCAGTTCAAAGAAGTTTTACAAAGACCCGTTAAAAAAGTGCCTTCTTTACGAGATG
>JBEITL010000171.1:0-3696 GCA_040374915.1 Sediminibacterium sp.
AATTAATTATTTTTTAGGTGCCTTTTTCTTACCGGCAACTGTCTTACGCTTACCTTTTCTGGTACGGCTGTTTGTTTTGGTACGTTGACCACGAACAGGCAAACCTTTTCTGTGACGAAGACCACGGTAACAAGCGATATCTAATAAACGCTTAATACTCATAGAAACTTCACTACGTAAAGCACCTTCTACTTTAAACTCACTGTTGATGATGTTACGAATAGCAGTTTGTTCTTCATCATTCCAAGTATTTACTTTTTTATTAAAGTCAATACCTGCTTTGGTTAAGATATACTGTGCAGTTGAACGACCAATACCAAAAATATAGGTCAGACCAATTTCGCCTCTTTTGTTTTTTGGTAAGTCAATACCGGCAATACGAGCCATATGCTTTTTTTAAATTTTATTTTACTATTTGTAGTTACTGATTGAAAAAACAATTGGGTGCAAATGCGCACCACCACTGGTTTTATCCTTGACGTTGCTTAAAGCGAGGATTCTTTTTGTTGATTACAAAAAGTTTACCCTTGCGCTTAACAATCTTGCAATCTGCACTACGCTTTTTGATTGAAGCTCTAACTTTCATCTCTTTAGTTTTAGTCTGGTTGTTATTCGGTTTATCCTAACCGGTTATTTGTACCTAAAAATAATCCGACCCCTACTTAAATCGTATGGACTCATTTCAACGCCGACCTTATCGCCAGGTAAAATTCTGATGTAGTGCATCCTCATTTTTCCTGAGATGGTTGCCAGTATTTCGTGGCCATTTTCTAGCTTAACCCTGAACATAGCATTGCTCAGTGCTTCTAGAATAACTCCATCTTGTTTGATCAACGGTTGTTTAGACATACAATTTTTGGGGCTGCAAAGATATTAGAATGTAACCGAAATACGAAGAAAACGGGGAGAAATTTACAGAATTTGTGAAAAATTACGCAACTCCTTGATTTTCAATGTTTATTTTGGCTATTTGAAAATGGTAGCAAGCTTAGAAGACAGCTCCTCCCCCCTAATATTCTTGGCAATGATCTTGCCAGCAGGGTCTACAAGGAAGTTTTGTGGAATAGCTTGAATGCCATATTGTTTAGCAACTTGATTGTCCCAATACTTTAAATCAGAAACCTGTGTCCAAGTTAAGTTATCGTCATGAATGGCTTTTATCCATTTGTCTTTAGCACCTGGCTGGTCTAAGCTAACACCTAAAACCGTAAAGCCCTTAGCATTGTATGTTTGAAACGCTTTCACCACATTTGGGTTTTCCTGACGGCAAGGACCGCACCAGCTCGCCCAAAAATCAATGAGTACATATTTACCCTTAAAGCTAGAGAGTGAAACAGGTACATCAAGCGTATCATTTTGGGTAAAGTCCATGGCCATGGCTCCCACTGCTGTTTTTTTAGCGGTTACTATTTTTTCCGCAAAAGCCTTTCCACTTGGGGTGGCGCGGGCAGGCTCAGACAAAGCTTTGTAAATAGGCTCAACTACCTCAGGATTGATATCCCAACCAGCCATCTGACCTAGCGCATACATCGCAATCGGAGAATTGTTATTGGTTGCCAAATAACCTTTGTACACTTCTTTCATTTCGAGATCCAATGCATCAAATGTGGCATCGAGGGTTTTCATGGTTGCCGAATCTTTTGCTTGGTAGGCAGCGCTGTAAGCTTTACTAGCCGCTTGCATTTTATCATTTACCGGCTTTGTTTTTTCTGTTAATGACAAATAAGCATCGTGGGCTTTTGATCCTTTCACTTTAACATTACTAAAAGAGTCTACCGAGCTTACTTGAACAGCACCTGGTGCTACAAATACAGAAGCATAGTCACGAGGTTGAAACATTTTAATAGGCTTCCCTTGGGCGTCATTTTTATAACGTACAAAAATGGTTACCATTAATGGCTCCGCTATTTTACCTGAGAAACTATATTTCCCGTCTGTTGGGGCAACACTGTCTCTTACCGTTACGCCATCGGCTCTATAAGAATAATATACCTTATTAACTGGTAAAGCAATATTTTGAAGGGTACCGTTAACGGTAAAATCTTGAGCTTCTTGGGCATTTGCGGCAAATGACGCCAACACCAATACAGCGAATACTAATTTTTTCATGGTTTGATTTTTCGATTACTATATAGTAACGAATATACTAAAGCCTTAACAAGAATAAAAATTAGGTTCACAAAAGCCAATATTGAGTAGTTTGCGAGCGGATAATATAGATACATGAAACGAATTGGCCTTATTTCAGATACCCATAGCTATTTGGATCCTAAAGTATCGGTTCATTTTGCCGATTGTGACGAAATCTGGCATGCTGGTGATTTTGGAAGCTATGCAGTGGCGGCTGAACTTAAAAAAATAAAGCCCCTGCGAGGTGTTTACGGCAACATTGATGGACAGGATATTAGATCCGAATTTGAGGAGTGCCTACAATTTGAAATAGAGGGCATTAGAGTCATGCTATTTCATATTGGCGGCTACCCGCCTAATTATAATAAAGTAACAAAGCCAATAATAGCTTCTTACAAACCACAGTTATTTATAAGTGGTCATAGTCATATTTTAAAAGTCATCTACGATCCTGCGCTTGCTTGTTTACATATCAATCCAGGAGCCGCTGGCAAACAGGGTTGGCAAAAAATGAGAACCCTCATCAAAATAGATATTGACGGGACAGACATTAAAAACTGTCAAATTATTGAACTTGGAACAAGGGTATAAAAGACCATTAAAAATTACATACCCGGGAATAATGGACGCGCAATTTCAATACCTCTAAAAGGCCAAGGCACGCCTGCCAATATTAATACCAGTGCAATTACAAAAAAGTAAAATGCTTTTTTATACTTAGTCGTGCTATCTACATTCTTTTTTGCAACACCATGTGCCAATGTTAAAAATACAATCGCAGCAATCATAGTAACTGGATGCTCTACCCAAAAAAAACGTAAAAATTTATCTTTCATTACAGAAGTTCCGGCGGCAACTTCTGTTGTAAAAATTCCAATGCGTCCTGCTAGCACTTGATACAAACCTAACAATAGCGTGATGTGACCCGCAATCATGGTAAACAACCAAGTTTTTTTATCTGCAGCAGCAAACTCTTTTTTAGACTGCCAACCCGTGTATGCTTTTACAATAGACACAAGTAATAACACAATAATAATCCAACGTAATAAATTATGTAAATGCAAAAGTCCAGTTGCCATAATATTTGTTTTTTATAATGCTAATATAGTGGATTTGAATTTATTCTACCCAGTCTGCTATAAACAAGTTGGTATCTCTTGTTCCGCCATTGTTTCTGTTAGAAGCAAAAATAATTTTTTTACCATCAGGGCTAAACATAGGGAAAGCATCAAAGCCTTTGTCTCTACTAATTTTTTCAAGTCCCTTTCCTTCTAAATCTATGAGGTACATATTAAATGGAAACCCTCTTTTATACTCATGGTTGCTACAAAAAATAATGTGCTTACCATCGGGTGTAAAATTAGGTGCCCAATTGGCTTGACCTAAAGCAGTAATTTGTTTGGCATTAGAACCATCTGCATTTTCAACAAACACTTCCATATTGGTTGGCGCCACCATTCCTTCAGCAAGCAGTGTTTTGTATTCTGCAATCGCTTCCGGTGTTTTTGGTCTACTCGCACGCCATACAATTTTGTTTCCGTCGGGACTAAACCATGCACCACCATC
>JBEITL010000138.1:0-4666 GCA_040374915.1 Sediminibacterium sp.
ACTTGTAAAACTTTGGCATCACCTAAAACCATTTCAGCTTCGAGTGTTCCAAAAGCTTCGAGTGGTTTGCCATCAATACCTACCACATTATCTCCATCTTTAATGCCTATTGATTTTGCCAATGAATCGGCAACAATACCATTTTTTAAATTTTTAACAGGCAAGTATTCTTCACCCCATACCCAAGTAATACCAATAAATATAACAATGGCAAGCACCACATTTACAAGCACACCACCAATCATAATAATTAAACGCTGCCAAGCTGGCTTAGATCTGAACTCATGTGGTTCGGGAGGTTTATTCATTTGCTCTTTATCCATACTCTCATCAATCATGCCGGCAATTTTTACATAGCCGCCAAATGGAACCCAGCCAATACCATATTCTGTTTCGCCTTTTTTCTTTTTCCAAATACTAAACCAAGGATCAAAGAATAAATAAAATTTATCGACCCTACAGTTAAATAATTTAGCTGGGATAAAATGCCCAAGCTCGTGTAGGGTTACTAAAATTGAAAAAGATAAAATAAACTGTCCGGCCTTAACGCCAACACTTAACCAATCTACCATTAATAAAGTCATATGAATATTAAATTACGTTCTATTATAAATGAATAAGTGAAGCTGCAAAACTTCTTGCTTCTCCATCACTCTCAAAATAATCTTCGAGTGTTGGCTTTTCGATGAATGGCATTTTTTGAATGGTTTGTTCCACCACTTCTGTCATGTCTAAAAATCCAATTCTATTTCTTAAAAATGCATATACGGCAATTTCATTGGCGGCATTTAAAATACATGGCAGGTTACCTCCTTTGTGAAGCGCCTCTATCGCAAGGGCTAAATTTCTAAAGGTTTTGGTATCCGGTTCATCAAAAGTTAAGGTGTTTGGCTTTCTAAAATCGTAACGTGGAAAATTATTTTCGATACGCTGCGGAAAAGCAAGTGCGTACTGAATAGGAAGCTTCATATCAGGAAGCCCCATTTGCGCTTTGATACTACCATCATCAAATTGCACCATACTATGAATAATACTTTGCGGATGAATCACCACTTCAATTTGTTCAGGTTGTAAATTAAACAACCACTTGGCTTCAATCATCTCCAGCCCTTTATTCATAAGGGTTGCCGAGTCTACACTGATTTTTGCACCCATGCTCCAATTGGGATGTTGTAGTGCATGATCACGTTTTACGTTGACCAAAAAATTAGGTTTTTTACCTAAAAATGGACCACCGCTAGCCGTTAATATAATGCGTTCAATTTTATTACGACCCTCTCCTACCAAGCATTGGAATATAGCAGAGTGCTCCGAGTCTACGGGAATAATAGGCACTCTTTTTTCCATCGCCATTTGCATGACAATATCACCAGCTACAACAAGGGTTTCTTTATTAGCAAGTGCTATTGGTTTTCCGCATGAAATCGCTTTTAAAGTTGGTTTTAATCCGGCATACCCCACAATCGCTGCAAGCATCATATCGTAACAATCTAAACCAGCTACTTCAACAAGTGCTTGCTCTCCTGCAAAAACTTTGATATCTGTTTTGGCGAGTGCTTCTTTTACGTTGATGTATTTTTTTTCGTCTCCAATTACTACAACGTTGGGGTTAAACTGTAAAGCCTGTGCAATTAAAAGTGCATCGTTGCTTTGTGCTGTTAGCACTTCGGCACTAAATAGTGTTGGGTTGGCCGCAATCACTTCAAGTGCCTGCGTTCCTATGGAACCTGTAGAGCCGAATATGGCGATCCTTTTTTGACTACTCATATGGATATGGGTATTTTCCAACCCTCATTTTTTACTGCCACAAGATAAGATAAAATTAAACTACAATACGGGGGCAAGGTAGTTTGAAAGTGCATCTGCCAGGACCCTATCATTACTGAGCCTTGGCACTTTATTTTGACCACCCAATTTGCCAATTGAACGCATGTACTGTACAAAAGCATCTTTTTGAAGGGGTCTTATTTTTAAAGGCTCTAAAATGGCGCCTTTAATAAGGTCGTCATAATAGACATTTTGTTGACGCATTGCGGCGTCTAACTGAGCAGCAAAATCTGCCAAATTAGAAGGTGCTTTTTCAAATGCAATAAACCATTCGTGGTAACTTTTTCCAGCATCATCTACCCCAGCTACAAACGGTGCCACCGTAAATTCGGTAACACTGGTATTTGTTTGAGCGGTTACTTGTAAAAGTGCAGCTTCTACTTCTTCACCAATCACGTGTTCTCCAAATGCAGAAATAAAATGTTTGATTCGACCTGATACAATAATTTTATAAGGGTCTAGACTTACAAATTTTACCGTGTCGCCAATATTATATCCCCAAAGTCCAGCATTGCTATTAATGATGAGCGCATAATTTTTACCAAGCTCAACCTCCCCCAAACAAAGCCTTGTAGGGTTTTCAGCAAAAATTTCTTCAGCTGGAATAAATTCAAAAAAGATACCGCTATTGGTATTTAACAATAAGCCTGGTTCTGTTTGTGCATTTTGAAAAGCAAAAAATCCTTCACTCGCTGGAAAAAGTTCAACCGTATCAATTTTCCTGCCAATGCTTTCAAATAATTTGGCTTTGTAGGGTTCAAAATTGACACCCCCTTGCACCATCACATTAAAATTAGGAAACAGCTCTCCCACTTTTTTTCCAGTGGTTGATTCCAATTTATCAAAATACATTTGTACCCAAGGTGGAATACCACTTATAAGGGTCATATTTTGATGCACCGTTTCTGACATAATCGCATCTAATTTTTGTTCCCAATCTTCGATACAATTGGTTTCGTAACTAGGTAGTTGATTGGAACGCAAATACGCCGGCACGTGGTGGTTTACAATGCCACTTAAACGTCCTGTTGCAATGCCACCCACGCGCTCTAATTCGGGGGAGCCACTTAAAAATATTAATTTGCCAGAAGCAAAACCGGTATTGCCCGTTTCGGCCATATAACAAAGTAATGCGTTACGGGCGGTATTAATATGGTTATCGATAGAGTCTTTGGTAATGGGAATGTATTTAACACCACTAGTAGTACCGCTTGTTTTGGCAAAATAAATAGGAAGGCCTTTCCATAAAATATTATGCTTGCCCTCTTTGACCATATTGATATAGGGCACAAACTGCTCATAATCTCTAATGGGAACCGCTTTTTTAAAGCCTTCGTAGTCCTCTACCTCATTTAGCCCATGGTCTTTACCAAACTGGGTGTTTTTAACGACTTTTAATAAAGTCTTAAAAATGGATGCTTGGTCCTCAACGGCCTGCTTTGCCTCCTTTTTAACCTTATTGGCTATATAATGAGCAAAGGGCTTGGCAAGTAATGATTTTAGATTCATTGAATGACCTATAGGTATTAGACACCGCAAAAATAGAGAATTGTAAGCTTCAGATTTATTTGTAATTGTTAAGATCTTAATACGTTGAAAATCAATGATTTAGTATTTTTTCCTAAGAAGAAGGATAATTTTACATGATTTTCGCTTCAAAACCCTACCTTTGCCGTCCTAATTTTGGATAGCTATGTTAGCAGTTGTAAAAATCGCAGGTCAACAATTTAAAGTGCAAGCAGGACAGAGCTTGTACGTACCTCACCTGCAAGGTAAAACCGGAGACAAAGTTGAGTTCTCTGATGTATTAATGGTTGATAATGACGGGAAAATTGCCCTAGGCAGTGCCGTTAAAGCAGTCGTTAAAGCAGAAATTCTCAGCGACCTAGTACAAGGTGAAAAAGTGATCGCCTTTAAAATGAAAAGAAGAAAGGGCTTCCGCAAGAAGCACGGTCACAGAACGCACTATACGCGTATTAAAATAGAAAGCATCGCTTAATTTAAAATAGTATTATACCATGGCACACAAAAAAGGTGAAGGTAGTGTAAAGAACGGCCGCGACTCGCAGAGTAAGCGTTTGGGCGTTAAGATTTATGGTGGCCAACCAGCCATCGCAGGCAATATCATTATTCGCCAGAGAGGTACGCAGTACCATCCTGGTAAAAATGTTGGTGTTGGTTTAGATTTTACTTTATTCGCGTTAAAAGACGGCGTAGTAGAGTATAAAAAAGGCAGAAATGACAGAACAACTGTCTCTGTTGCTACCCCAACTCAAACAGCCTAAAAAAATATTTTTTTGTAGTTTGAAATAATTTTTTACTTTTAATGTATTATTTACTAACCATTAAATCAAAAAAACATGGCAACTGCAAAAAAAGCTGCTAAGAAAGCTGCTCCTAAGAAGGCTGCTGCTCCTAAAAAAGCTGCTAAGAAAGCTGCTCCTAAAAAAGCTGCTAAGAAGGCTGCTCCTAAGAAAGCTGCTAAAAAAGCTGCTCCTAAGAAGGCTGCTAAAAAAGCTGCTCCTAAGAAAGCTGCTAAGAAAGCTGCTCCTAAGAAGGCTGCTAAGAAAGCTGCTCCTAAGAAGGCTGCTAAAAAGAAGTAATCTTAGTTTAGCTTTAGCTAAAAATAGATTTAGAAGTCCCGCAATCTTGCGGGACTTTTTTTTGTGCTATATTGAGACCCAATTTCACACCCATGACCAACGAAGCAATTGCAGATAATTTCTCCCTTCTTTCCAAATTAATGGATATACATGGAGACGACGCATTTAAGGCCAAATCCTATGCCAGCGCGGCTTTCACGATAGATAAATTAGAAACCGAATTGTCTACCCTAGAT
>JBEITL010000034.1:0-9324 GCA_040374915.1 Sediminibacterium sp.
AGCAGCTCTAATACCACCTAAGTGTCTTCTATTTTCTTCATCAAAATAAACACCTGGCTTATCTGCATTACCAAAAGCAAACTTGTTGGTTAACTTATCGAGCATCCAATTGGTATTAACATTGCTATTTTTAACTGGGGCCAAACGGTAACTTAATCCATCTCTACGCAAGAACTGATCAAAACCAAGCTCTGCACCAGCGTTGGTAAAATAAATAGGACGCTTCCAATTGTTAGCAGCAATAATATTTAATACAGCTAATTCATTTTTCATTAGGGCGTTACGAGGTAACGAAAAATCGAGTGAAGACAAAACACTATCCGTTGCATTTACAGTACCGTTTTTAATGGCTGCTGCAACATCCACGGGCACAGAAACATTTTTTACAGGAAAACTATAATCATTGTCTGGATTTTCCTTACCCACATAATTTTTCATCACGTCGTACAAGTTGTAAAACTTGTCATCTGGCATAGATGCGTTTGGTCTGTACTCGATATAATCACGCTTACTGCCTTCAATTTGATCTGCAGACCAGATCACATCAATAGCTGGGCTTTCATTTACTTTATAACGGAGTTGATTGATATACCAATCGATACCAAGTAAACTATAATTGATTACACGAATATCTTTTCGAATACCTTCTACTTCTTGTGCATACCAAAGTGGGTAAGTATCATTATCACCAAATGTAAATAAGATTGCATTGGGTGCACAACTTTCTAAATAATTTTTAGCTAAATCTCTAGCAATTACTTTGTTGCTTCTATCATGATCATCCCACTCCTGACTTGCCATTAATGCTGGGGCAGATAACAAACAAATAATTGTTGCAAGGCCAGCAGCAGCAGTTTGCTCGATTGCAATGGCTTTTACAAATAATTCTTTAATCATTAATACGCCAAGTCCTATCCAAACAGCAAATGCATAAAAGCTACCTACATATGCGTAATCACGTTCACGGGGTTGATACCCTGCCTGATTTAAATAAAGTACAATTGCAAATCCAGTAAAAAAGAACATTAAAAAATTAATACCAAAATCCGCCTTCTTTGTTCTGTAATGGAAAAACATACCTAACAACCCAAGTATAAATGGAAGTGCGAAAAGTTTATTGTTGGCTTTGTTGTTTTTTAAGCTATCAGGCATTGCAGACTGATCACCGTAAATTAAATTATCAATAAATGAAATACCAGTAATCCAGTTACCATCTCTAACATTACCAGCAAACAAACCTTGGTTGTCATTTTGTTTACCAGAAAAATTCCACATGAAATACCTGAAATACATCCAGTTTAATTGATAACCAAAAAAGTATTTAATATTATCTGCCTGATTAGGCGCACGCTCATACGTACCATCCTGAAGACGATTAATACCCAAGTAAGAGGCATAATAATCTGCGTGATTTTGGTCATTACTCATATCCCACACACGCGGAAAAATCATTTTATCTTCGGCAGCAAAAACATATTTACGGTCTTCGCCTAGCTCTATATACTTGTCTGTAGACTTTTGATAACGCATGCCTGTTGTTTTCACATCGATGGGCCTAGCATTAAATTTTTGACCATACAGTAAAGGAAAATCACCATACTGTTCACGACCTAAATAGCCCACTAAACTTATTGGATTGTCAACATTATACATATCCACAGATGGATTGGCGCTACTTCTAATCATGGTGGTCAGGTAACTACTATAACCAATTAACATAAATGTTAAACACCAAATTCCTAGTCTTAGCATTGACCATCTTTTTGAAGTAGCCACTTTTAATCCATACCAAATAAGGCCAGCGATTAAAACAAAGAATGTGGCAAAACCAGTAAAAAATGGCAGCCCAAAATCATTAACAAAAATGCGATCAAACGCTCCTGCAAATTTTACCGTGTATTGAATAACCCCTACTTGAACAACACCCGTAATGGCACAAGCAATTACAAAAAAAATGTAAATACCGCCGTAGGTTTTTTTAACACCTTGATCCATCGATTCTAAAAGATATAATAACCCAATGGCTGCAATTGTTCCGAGCAACATAACACCACCAAGTGTACTATCCATTTCAACGCCACGTTCTGGATTTACTTCGGCATTTGCAACAACCAGTCCACCAATAAAGGCAAGCACGCCGCCTACTCCAATAATGCGCACAAACCATTTGCGAATAACAGCATAGTTAAAACTATCTTGTTTACGGAAATAATACACCATTACAATGGCAGGAATGGTTAATAGATTTAATAAGTGAACGCCAATAGAAAGACCCATCATAAAAAATATGAACACAATCCACTTATCTGCATCCGCTTCATCCGCTTGATTTTCCCATTTTAAAATGGCCCAAAAAACAATCGCTGTAAAGAAAGAAGACAATGCATATACTTCACCTTCAACTGCACTATACCAAAAAGAGTCACTAAATGTATACGCAAGTGCACCCACAACACCAGCACCCATCACACTAATCATTTGACTTGTTGTTAGTGTTTCTGAAGTTTTGAGACCCATAATTTTGCGCGCAAAATGAGTAATGGTCCAAAACAAAAACAGGATAGTAAAGGCACTAGCTATTGCACTCATAATATTAACTGCTTTTGCAGCCGTTAATGGATTATCACCAAAAAGAACAATAAAAACACGACCAATAATTACAAATAAAGGAGCGCCCGGCGGATGCGGAATTTGAACCTTAAAACAACTACTCACAAACTCACCACAATCCCATAAACTACCACCAGCCTCGGCAGTCATGATGTACACCGCTGCGGCAATCGAAAACACAAACCAGCCAATCAAATTATTAATTCTTGTAAAAAGCATAATTCTTCGTTTTAAAAGACAGACAAACATAACTTTTTAATCGTAAAATATAAAGCCAAATGGCTATTATTTCTGATTTTAAGATAGTGCGAAGGGTTAAAAAATCCTTTATCCTACCTATCTTTGTGGGCTCATGAGTCAAAATAGAACCGTAGCCTTTCATACACTCGGCTGCAAACTTAACTTTTCAGAAACCTCTACCCTTTCTAGGATGCTAGAACAGGAAGGTTTTGACAAAAAAGAGTTTGAAGAACTTGCCGACGTTTATGTTATCAATACCTGTTCTGTGACAGACAATGCAGACAAGGAATGTCGTCAAATTGTGCGCCGTATTCAAAAAAGAGCCCCCGAAAGTTTTGTCGTAATTACGGGTTGTTATGCGCAGTTAAAACCAGCGCAAATAGCATCCATCCCTGGAGTTGACCTAGTACTAGGCGCTTCCGAAAAGTTTAACCTAGCAAGCCATATAAGTACCCTATCCAAAGGAAACCCAGCTACCATATGCAGTTGTGATATTGCAGATGTAACAGGGTTTACCGCTTCATTTTCACAAAATGATAGAACCCGCTGCTTTTTAAAAGTACAGGATGGCTGTGATTATAACTGTTCTTTTTGCACCATTCCTATGGCAAGGGGTAAAAGTAGAAGTGATGTAGTGGCGAATGTAGTGGAGCAGGCCAAAACCGTGGCAGCGAGTGGTGCCAAAGAAATTGTTTTAACGGGTGTTAATTTAGGTGATTTTGGCAAAGGCCCGAATGGCGAAAAGCATACAGAGACCTTTTTTGACCTTATACAAGCGCTTGATAACGTAGACGGTATTGAACGCTTTAGAATATCATCTATTGAACCCAATTTACTAACGCCAGAAATTATAGAATTTGTTGCGAAGAGTAAAAAGTTCATGCCGCATTTTCATATACCCTTACAAAGCGGTAGTGCTGACATATTAGGGCTTATGCGTAGACGTTATAAAAAAGAACTCTACCAAGAAAGAGTGTCACTCATTAAAAAAATGATTCCACACTGTGCCATTGGTGTTGATGTGATTGTGGGATTTCCTGGAGAAACAGATACGCACTTTAAAGAAACTTTTGACTTTTTACACGATTTAGATATAAGCTACTTGCACGTATTTACGTATTCCGAAAGAGACAATACCAAAGCATTAGAAATAAAACCTGTAATACCTATTGCCACGAGAAATGAACGGAATAAAACCCTTCGCAATTTATCCTTTATGAAGCTTCAATATTTTACTGCAGCACAAGTGGGCAGTTCAAGAAAAGTACTATTTGAAGACTTTAATAAAAATGGAATGATGGAGGGCTATACCGATAACTATATTAGAATTACAACACCTTACAGAGCAGCATGGGCCAATCAAATTATTGATTGGGAAATGCGCTAATATCCATGCTATATAAGGCTCACGTGCGAATGCGGGAACTCCACAACCATTATTTGCCCTAAACTTTGCAACCTAACAAACACTTTCTTTTTATCACTAAAGGTTACAACACCTTCCCTATCCATAAACACACCGTAATTGATTCGGATTTTTGTGTCTTCTCTAAAGCCTTCATCTGAAATTAATTGTAATGTCGCTTCTTTTTCACCAAGGTATTTTTGGATCAAATCAATTTCCTCGTCTCGAATAATAGCTGGCTTTCCTAAGTAAAAAACAAAATTTAATACACCATCAGTCATTTTAACTTTAGTCGTTTCAGTATCATCGATATGTACAAATACATAAGACCTGAAAAGCGGCTCGTCAATAAATTTTTTACGATCAGTCCACTGCTTTTCAATTCTTTGAAGCGGACACCAACATTCCACCCCCTTTTTTTTGAGTTGCGTATCTATTTTTTTCTCCCACCTTGGTTTGGTATAAACTGCATACCATTTTTTCTGTTGCTCCATACAAAAATTCAAACTTAAAAAAACAAAAAATGGGGCGTTTATTTAAATACAAAACTAGATTTAGCTAGTATCATTTTGTTCATCACTTTAATAGTCTCACTAATTGGCATATCAGATGCAAGGGCAGTAAGCCATGCTTTATAGCGCTCACCTTTACTCTTGTCTGGATTGTTGAAAAACTTATTGTTATCAACCGCTACCGGCTTAACCACTAAAGGTTTTGCAACTTTTAAAAGGGCGCTATTTTGCTCTACTACTTTTTTAATTTTTGTTTGTAAAGCCTGATAATTAGACAGGTTTAATGTCGCATACCCTTCAGAAGTACTAGCAATCCAAGCAAGGTTATTTTTTAGTGTACTAAAATTAGCATCTTTTTGTACCCTTTCTTTTTCGGCTGCAATAGCAGACTCATATACCGCACTCTGGCTCCATAAAAAATAAGGTGCGGTAGCAATTTTATGAAAAGGAAGCGCCGACTCATTGTCTTTTTCCCTGATTTTTAAATACTCGTAACTATCAGGCAAAACAATATCAGATTCTACCCCACGAAGTTGCGTAGAAGCCCCGTTAACACGATAAAACATTTGAAAAGTGAGCTTTACGGCACCCATATCGGTACGTCCACTGAACTGATCGATAGGATTGCCAAATGGAACAGTTCGCTGAACAGTTCCCTTACCGTAAGTAGACGTACTTCCAATAACAACGCCTCTTTTGTAATCTTGTATGGCGCCAGCAAAAATTTCACTTGCAGAAGCACTAAATTCATTCACCATAACCGCCAAAGGACCATCGTATAATGTGCCCGACTGACGATCACTTAAAATATTAGATTTACCTTCTCTATCTCGAACCTGTACCACAGGTCCTTGATTGATAAATAGTCCAACCATCTGAACCACTTCGTACAAAGAACCGCCACCGTTATTGCGTAGATCAATAACAATTCCTTTTACATTTTCAGCTTTAAACTTCACAATTTCTTTTGCAATATCTTCTGAACATCTGTTACCATCTTCCCTTTCATAATCAGCATAAAATTCAGGTAAATAAATGTATCCAATTTTATCAGTTCCCTCTGTAACAATCGCACTTCTTGCAAATGTTTCATCCAGTACAATTTCTTCTCTGATGAGTGATACTACTTTAACGATACCATTGGTTTTTTTAATGGTTAAGCGAACCTCAGTTCCTTTATTGCCTCTAATTATTTTAACCGCATCTTCGGTTGCATAACCTACTACATCAACAGGTTCAGCGCTTCCTTGTGCTACTTTTAAGATCACATCATTGGCATCAATTTCTCTAGACTTCCAAGCTGCACCCCCTGGTTGCACAGATGCAATTTTAATCCCATTTTCATCTTCACCTAATTGTGCTCCAATGCCATAAAAACGACCACTCATTCCTTCATCAAATGCACGTTTTTCGATAGGTGGAAAATAATCGGTGTGGGGATCCATAAGACCAGTGATCGCATTAATGTATGTTGTAAATCGCTGATCTTCATTAAATGTTTTTTGAATTCTATCAAAGCGCTTATTGGTTGCTTTTAAAACCTGCTCTCTTGCCATTCTTTCGAGTGTAGAATCAGGCTTTGCTACATAATCTTTTTTACCTTTATTTTTTTCTCTTTGATCCAAATAATCTGCATAACGCTCAAGTGCGGCATAGGTCAATTGTTTTCTCCAACGCTCTTTGCGAGCGGCGGCTGTAGTCGAAAAATTTTGCTTGTCATTTTCTAATAGCACCGAATCATTGGCGCTAAAATCAAATGGAGCATTCAATATTTCTTTATATAAAACAATGGTTTCTTGTAAACGCTTTGTATATACTGCACTCACAGCAGGAACAAAAGCAATAGGCGCACCTTTTATCTCATCATCCAAACTTGTTTCAAATTTTTTAAAGCCAGCAATATCAGATTGCAAAAACAAAGTGTTTTCTGGATCCAATGCTTTTAAATAGGCCGAAAAAAGCTTTTTTGAAAACGCGTCATCAATAACTTTTGGGCTATAATGTTGCGCTTCTAATAAAGCACCAACAGTTGCCAATAATTTTTGACGTTGTGATGGCTGAAGTTCAGGCGAACTGTTAGTTACATTAAATGCAAAAAAAATAGCGCCAAATAAAACAATCCCAGCTAATAGTATCCCTTTCTTAGTCTTCATAAATGCTTTAAATTTTTCCATGTTGGAAATATGGTAAGCATCAAAAATAACTGAAAAGATGTACCAAAAAACAGCATTTAAGCCAAATTAACAAAGGTTTTGATAAGCGGCAAACAAGAAAGTTCAAAATGAGATTTTGTAAAATGCGCAATTACCTTATTTTTGCACTCCTAAAAGACGGAGGGCGTAGCTCAGTAGGTTAGAGCGTCAGTTTGTGGCACTGAAGGCCGTGGGTTCGAGACCCATCGTTCTCCCATCTTATTTTAAAACCTATAAGTATGTACTTATAGGTTTTTTAAATTAACAACATTATGTCTCCTTTTATCCTTTCAATCCCTTTGATATCAGCGTTTATAGGCTGGTTTACCAATTGGATAGCGATCAAAATGTTATTTCACCCAAGGCTTCCTGTAAAAGTTTTAGGCATCACTTTTCAGGGTATTTTCCCAAAAAGACAGATACAGTTTGCCCAAAAATTAGGGAAACTGGTAAGTGAAGAACTACTTTCTTTCAAAGATATTGAGTCAAAAATCACTGATGGAAGCAACCTTAAGCAAGTAATGCCCCTCGTAGAAACGCATATTGACAACTTTTTGCGCAACAAATTGGCTGCAGAAATGCCAATTATAAGCATGTTCATTGGCGACAAAACCATAGAACAGCTTAAATCTGTGTTTATGAAGGAGTTAGAGGGCTTATTTCCAGTGCTTATGACAAGTTACATGGAAAAACTCAAGCATGAGCTTGATTTGGAAGCGATTGTAACCGAAAAAGTAAGCAATTTTAGTTCTGATAAATTGGAAGAGATCCTTCAAGCAATCATGTCTAAAGAATTTAGATTTATTGAAGTTATAGGTGCGGTACTAGGATTTCTAATCGGGATCATTCAGGTGTTTATAACCTGGATTGGCGCGTAATCCCCAATATTTTGCCGTTTACCGATAAAAAAGTGGCCTTTTTAGCCGTTTTTAAAACTTTACCCCCAAAAAATTGTCATATTACCGCTCGTCCATTGGATTTATTGAATTCAATTAATTGATGGAACTTTGCATAAATAATTATAAATTAATAAGATGCGTAAAATAATAGTAATAATTACATTATTTGTTGGATTTTGCTTGAACAGCCTTCAAGCCCAATATCCCGGTGCTAGAACAGGCGGTATGCCTACTGGTGCCCAAACTAATATTGGACATTTTTACGGTAAAATCGTAGACAGCAAAACTAACAAGGCGCTCGATGCCATGACGGTACAATTAACCGGCAATAAGTTTGATACCGTAACTAAAAAAATGAAGGAAACTGTTTTAAGTACCCTAATTACCAGAGCAAATGGAGATTTTAGCTTTGAAAACCTTTCTTTATTTGGCAACTATAAACTAAAGGTTTCTGGACTTGGGTTTAAAACACTCGATCAAGCCATCAGCTTTGGTATTAAAATGCCACAACCAGGTGCAGCTCCCAATATGCAGCAAATGATGGGTATGGCCGATAAAGATTTGGGAAATATCAAAATAACTGCAGACGCAACAGACCTAGGGAATGTAACGGTAACATCGTCTAGTAAGCCTCAATTTGAAATGGGCATTGACCGTAAAATATTTAATGTAGATAAAAACCTAGTGAGTACTGGTCAGTCTGCTACAGAAATCATGAAAAACATTCCTTCTGTAAACGTAGACATTGACGGAAACGTAACGCTAAGAAATGCTGCACCTACCATTTTTATGGATGGTAGACCTACTACCCTTACACTTGATCAAATTCCTTCTGATATCATTGATAGAGTGGAATTAATCACCAACCCATCAGCTAAATTTGATGCAACAGGTGGTAATGGTGGTATTATTAATATCGTATTAAAAAAGAACAAAAAAGTGGGTTATAACGGTGGCTTACGAACTGGTATTGATTCACGTGCTAAAGTAAATTTAGGTTCAGATATCAATATCAGACAAGGCAAGGTAAACGCATTTTTATCTGCTAACTTAAACCAGTTTAAATCAATTAGCAATAGTGCAACTACAAGAGACAATTTCTTTTCTACACCAAGCTATATAAGCAATACCGCAAAATCAATTAATGATGGTGGATTTAGTTTTATAAGAGGTGGTTTCGATTATTTTATTGACAACAGAAACACGTTGTCATTTGCTAGCAACTACAACACAGGAAATTTTGATTCTGAAAACAACCAAAAAGCAGACTCAACCATCAAAGGCATTTACACTTCTTACAATCAAATCCTAAGTGGCAATGCATCAAAATCAAATAGTTTTGGAGGCCAGCTGAGCTTCAAACACAACTATGCAAAAAATGGTGAAAGTTTATCTGCCGACTTAAATTATAACGAAAGAAACAGTAATAATACCTCAAACGTTAATACACAAACCTACTTCATCAA
>JBEITL010000214.1:0-2894 GCA_040374915.1 Sediminibacterium sp.
CCCATTTAGGTGCAATTGATGCCGTGTCTATTTGTGTTGGTGCGGTAAAATAAAAACCTGCTTGTGTAATAAAATCTGGTAATAATATGCAGCGCTCTTTCGTGATTCCAATTATTTTTTCAAAATAAGTTTGATCCTGTACTTTAATGCCAGCCTCATCAAAATAAGGCTGAGCAAGGCCTGCTAAATAAGTATTATCAGCGTTTTTAATCCATTCAGCGTTAAACCATTTAGCTTTTTCGTAATCAAATTTCGCACCGCCTTTGTGCACACGGTCTATCGAAAACTTTTCAATTAACTCGGCCATACTAAAAATTTCCTGATCGGTACCATCGTTCCAACCAAGCACCGCTAATAAGTTTACAAATGCTTCTGGTAAAAATCCGCGCTCTTTAAAACCTATTGCTTTTTCATTTGTTTTTGGATCGGTCCAGTCCATAGCAAATACTGGAAATCCTAAACGGTCTCCATCTCTTTTACTTAATTTTCCGTGTCCGTCAGGCTTTAAAATAAGTGGTAAATGCGCCCACTCAGGCATTTCGTTTTGCCAGCCTAAATATTTCCAAAGCAATATGTGTACGGGTGCAGAAGGAAGCCACTCTTCTCCTCTAAATGCATGACTAATTTTCATGAGGTAATCATCTACTACCACTGCTAAGTGATAGGTAGGCATACCATCGGCTTTTAATAAAACTTTATCATCTACTTGCGATGTATTAAAAGAAACTTCACCTCTAATCATATCTGTAAAAGTTACATCTTCATTATCTGGCATTTTTATGCGTACAACATAGGGTGTGCCCGCCTCTAATAATGCTGCAACTTCTGCTGCATCAAGTGATAATGAGTTGCGCATTTTAGCACGAACCGCATGGTTGTATTGTGGCGAAGGATTTTCGGGTGTTTTAAAATGATTACGCATTTCCTCAATTTCGGCAGGCGTATCAAATGCATAGTAAGCATGGCCTGATTCAATGAGCTGCGTAGTATACTGTTTGTAATTTTCTTTTCGTTCACTTTGTCTGTAAGGCGCGTAAGGGCCGCCCACCACCGGGCTTTCATCCGACGTCATTCCACACCAATTCAGTGTTTGAATAATATATTCTTCGGCACCGGGTACAAATCTTGTTTGGTCGGTGTCTTCGATACGTAATATAAAGTCGCCACCATGTTTTTTGGCAAACAAATAATTGAATAAAACGGTTCTTACCCCACCTAGGTGTAAGCCTCCAGTTGGGGAGGGTGCAAAACGGACACGTACTCTTTTGTTCATGGCGCAAAGATAAGATTTATATTTGCCACATGTACCTCGTAAAAACACCTTGGTGGCTTAGGGCAATCTACCCTTCACTTGTTTGGCGGATGCCCAATAGGTCCAAAGTGTTGTACCTCACATTTGACGATGGTCCACACCCTACCATTACCCCTTTTGTACTAGATACGCTTAGGGAATATCAGGCAAAAGCCACGTTTTTTTGTATTGGTAAAAATGTAGAATCCTACCCCGGCATTTATGCACAAATTATGTTTGAAGGGCACGCTGTTGGTAATCATACCCAGCATCATGTGAATGGTTGGAAGGTTTCTGACGAAGAATATTTGCAAGATATTGCGACTGCCGCAAAGCATATTAAGTCTAACTTATTTAGACCCCCTTATGGCCGAATAAAACAAAGTCAAATCAAAAAAATAAAACAGCAATTTCCGGATATGCGCATTGTTATGTGGGATGTGCTCAGCGCCGATTTTGATACCCGCTTAAACGCAGATGCCTGCCTTGGTTATACCGTGTACCATAGTAAAAACGGTTCTATTGTTTTATTTCATGATAGTGAAAAAGCCTTTCCACGCATGCAAACCGTACTCCCTAAAATGCTGGCCCATTTTGCAAGTGAAGGCTATACATTTGAAGCCATAAAATTTAATGCATAAAAGATATTTATACAATGGCGCCCATACTCATTGATACGCACACACATTTATATTCCGACGAATTCGCCACAGATATTGACGCTGTTATTGCGCGCGCGCAACATGACAATGTGCAAAAATTTTATTTACCTTCTATTGATAGTAATTCGCTAGAAGCCATGCTGGCGCTGGAAAAAAAGTACCCGGGCGTTTGTATTTCAATGATGGGGCTTCATCCATGTTATGTAAAAGAAAATGTAAAAGACGAGCTAGCCATTGTAGAAAAATGGATTAACGAAAGAGACTTTGTAGCCATAGGTGAAATCGGACTTGATTTTTACTGGGATAAAACTTTTGTAGAGCAGCAACGAAAAGCTTTTGAAACACAAATGGAGTGGGCGCTGGTAAAAAACTGGCCCATTGTTATTCATACGCGTAATGCCATGCAAGAAACCATTGAAATGGTAAAGCCTTTTGCAAAAAGAGGACTCCGTGGAATTTTTCATTGTTTTAGTGGATCTGCAGAATCGGCCAAACAAATTATTGACCTAGGATTTTATTTAGGCATAGGAGGTGTGATAACGTATAAAAATGCGGGTCTACCTGAGGCCCTCGAAAACATTTCGCTTTCACATTTGGTGCTCGAAACCGATGCGCCTTATTTAACGCCCGTGCCACTTAGGGGCAAACGGAATGAATCTGGGTATCTACTCTATATCGCCGAAAAGTTAGCGGAGGTTAAACAAACCACATTACAAGAGGTAGCGGAAGTAACCACTGCCAATGCCCAAAAAATATTCGGTTCCTGAGCGCCGAACCTTTATTTTTGCCGTCCCAATAAAAACGGGGTTTATTAAATTATACAGAGAGGTGTCCGAGTGGTTGAAGGAGCACGCCTGGAAAGTGTGTATACGGCAACGTATCGAGGGTTCGAATCCCTTCCTCTCTGCGAAGTCTTTTAAAATGCGAAGTTGCGAATCAAG
>JBEITL010000180.1:0-3503 GCA_040374915.1 Sediminibacterium sp.
ATTGGCGCCATCACTTTTTGCAACAGCAGGATTCGGGTGTGTTTCAATAAACAATCCGTCGGCACCGGTAGCAATAGCAGCCTTAGCAATCGTTTCAATTAAATGCGGGTTGCCACCTGTTACGCCACTTGTTTGATTGGGTTGTTGTAATGAGTGCGTGCAATCCATAATAACAGGCACATTGTTTTCTTTCATGGCCGGAATATTTCTATAATCTACCACCAAGTCTTGATAGCCAAAAGTATTACCACGCTCTGTTAACATGATATTATTGTTGCCCGCTAATTTAATTTTATCAACTGCAAATTTCATGGAAGCACCACTTAAAAACTGACCCTTTTTTACGTTTACAATTTTACCTGTTTCGGCAGCAGCCACCAATAAATCAGTTTGGCGGCAAAGGAATGCAGGAATTTGTAAAATGTCTATATACTTTGCAGCAATAGCAGCTTCGTCATGGGCATGAATATCTGAAGTTGTAGGTAGGTTATAGGTAGTGCCTACTTTTTTTATCAGTTCAAGTCCATTGTCGTCACCAATGCCGGTAAAAGAATTGGCACTGGTGCGGTTGGCTTTGCGGTAACTGGCTTTAAACACATAGGCAATGCCAAGGTTTTTACAAATGCCACTTACTTTATCTGCAATTTCCATCACAAGCTCTTCACTTTCTACCACGCATGGTCCGGCAATTAAAAAAAACTGATTTTTATTGTACGATTGATCTTTAAATAATGTTGTTAAGAAAGGCTGATTCATGTGTATGTATTTATAGTCCTAAAACTTCTTTCATTGAAAAAATCCCTTTGTGTGTAGCTGCAAATTCGGCAGCAAGTACTGCGCCTCCTGCAAATCCTTTTCGGTTGTGCGCGGTATGTGTAATTTCTATGGTATCAATTGCAGAAGCATAGGTCGTAGTGTGCGTTCCAGGGGCTGGATCTATGCGCTCCGAAGCAATTAATAAATCTGACGCTACACCAGACGCTTCATTTACCCACTTTGTTTTATGCGGAATAGCTTCAAGCACCTGCTCTGCAAGTGTTATAGCTGTTCCGCTAGGTGCATCTTTTTTTTGTGTGTGGTGAATTTCATGTAAGCTTACCTCGTAACTCGTATGCTTTGCCATAAGCGCAGCGAGTGTTTTATTGACCTCAAAAAATAAGTTAACACCAATACTAAAATTACTTGCATAAATAAGGGTGCCGTTTTGCGCCTCGCAAAATGTTTTTGCTTCTTCGTATTTTTCTAACCAACCAGTAGAGCCGCAAACCACAGGTATACCTAATGATAAACATTTCATGACATTATCAAATGCACTGTGCGGTCCTGTAAATTCGATGGCTACATCAATGCCTACAACATTTTGTGCGTTTAAATCGGCAGCGTTATCAAGGTCTATTTTTAATCCAATGGTATGGCCATTTGCTAGCGCAATTTCTTCTATGGCTTTACCCATTTTTCCGTATCCAACAAGTGCAATATTCATGCGTGTATTATTTTGTTGTAAATATTTTTTTTGATGGCTCTCTAAAATTTAAAACGAGTCCAAGGCCCGGTGTTCTGGTATTAGGGTTGAACTGTGGCTTAACTTGTAAAGATAAATCATCAGAAACATCAAATTGTTTGAGGTGCGCAAATACAGTAGCATCGGCTACTTGAAGCCCCCAGGCCAATATGAAATATAAAATCGAGTAGTCTCTATCTCTTCTAAATGTGTTGCGGTAAGATTGTAAAGAAGCAAGCCCTAAGTTTTTTAATTGCGGATCAATGCCTGCAAGGCCGGAGCTGTCTAGGGTTGGTGCTTGTGCTTTAAATTTTGCTTCGTAGGCGTATTTTGTTTTGCTGTACCAGCTATCATTGTAAAAATACAAAGCACCAGGGATTGCTAAAACACCATATACAATAGGAATTTTCCAATACTCTTTATTGGTGGCTTGACCCCAGCCTGGTAAAATAGCGGCTCTGCGGGTAGCCACTTGCGGACGAAATTTTAATTTGACAACTGTATCACTTTTTGCAAGAGCGGTGTCTTTTTTTATAAAGCTGGGCTTATTTTTTAAAGCACTGGTGTCTTTTTTAAAAAAGCTGCGCTTGTTTTTTAAAGCAATTGAGTCTTTTTTTTGCGCACTCAACTCCGCACTGCAAAAAAATATGCAGCCAATGAAAAAAAAGATCAACTTTTTTGCACCTGTCATTTTAGTTCACCGTTACGTTCATGGCATCTAGTATTTTATTTAATTCGTCTAACGAAAAATACTCGATGGTAATACTGCCACTTCCTTTTTTAGAATGCGTCATTTTAACTTTTGTAGAAAAATGCGAAGACAAATTATCTTCAATTTTTTTATAAGCTGTAGGAAGGCTAGATTTATTGTCTTTGGCACCTGCAGGTTTTTGTGCGAGGTACATTTTGCGCACCAACTCTTCGGTTTGTCTAACGCTTAAACTTTTTTGAATAATTTCTTTAAAAACAAAAAGCTGTCTGTCGATGGTATCAATATTAACCAGCGCTCTTGCATGCCCCATTGATATTTTACCACTTCTAATAGCGAGTTGTAAATCGGGCGGTAATTTTAAAAGACGGATATAATTGGATACGGTACTTCTTTCTTTACCCATGCGCTCTGCTACTTGCTCTTGGGTATAAGAAAGCTCATCCATCATGCGCTTATAGCTGATGCCAATTTCGATGGCATTTAAATTTTCTCTTTGTAAATTTTCAAGTAAAGCCCACTCTAATAATTGTTGGTCGTTGGCTTGTCTTACATATACTGGCACTTCTTTAAGCCCCGCCATTTTAGACGCTCTAAACCTGCGCTCACCCGCAATGAGTTGATATTTACCAGAGGCTAATTTAGAAACCGTTAAGGGTTGAATAACATCATGAATTTTTATAGACTCGGCAAGCTCATGTAAAGCCTGTTCATCAAAATCGCGGCGTGGTTGCTTTGGATTGATTTGAATATCGGCGAGTGCTATTTTGCTGGTAGCAACTGCCTGCTCTGCGTATGCAGGTTGCACTTGGCCTTTAGGCGTTTTATATTCTGCGTCTATATTGGATAGCAAAGACCTAAGTCCTTTGCCAATCATGTCTTTGTTATTTTTAGGGCTACTCATGTTATTCTATAATTCTTTCTTCGTTAGAAATTTTTGTCATGCCGTTATTTTGTAAAATTTCTTTAGCAAGGTTTAAATAATTGATGGTACCCTTGCTGTCGGCATCATACAAAATAACTGGCTTCCCTACACTTGGTGATTCACTTAATCTGGTATTACGGTGGATGATGGTATCAAAAACCATTTCATCAAAATGCCTGCGCACTTCGCTTACCACTTGATTGCTTAAGCGTAAACGGCCATCATACATGGTCATTAAAATACCTTCTATTTGAAGTGCTGGATTTAACCTGCTTTGTACAATTTTAATGGTGTTGAGTAGTTTGCCCAATCCTTCTAATGCAAAAAATTCGCACTGCACAGGAACTATAACACTATCAGCGGCAACG
>JBEITL010000008.1:0-14009 GCA_040374915.1 Sediminibacterium sp.
CCAATTTGGTTATGGAAGCAAAGCATTCTCTAAAATATTCTGGGACTTTGGAGATGGAAATAGTTCTACATTAGAAAACCCAAGTCATATTTATAGGGTTGCAGGTGTTTATAATGTTACACTCACATTAAGAGGAGATAGTAGTTGTTTGTTGACTAGTAAAACCAAGTCAATTACAATTTTTGGAAAGCCCGCTGCCGATTTTAATTATACAGACAATTGTATTAATCTACCAATACAATTCACCAATAAAACGGTGCCAAGTAAAGGGGAGAGCAACTATACTGTAATTGGTTGGGATTTTGGTGATGGGACTACAAGTAGTAGTATAGATCCAATACATACGTATAACCTGGCTGGCACTTATAATGTTCGTTTAATTGTTGCAAGTACAATTTGTGCAAATTCAAGAGATACGATTGTTAAGCAGATTAAAGTGAATATTCCAAGGCCATCTATGGTTTACCCACTTGTTAAAGCAACACGCAATAGACAGCTTACATTAGTAGCGCAGCCTGGTGGACTCTCTTATATATGGTCTCCAAATATTGGCTTGCAAGGACCTAACCAAAGAAGCCCGCTTGCGAAATATACACTCCTAGATCCTAATAAAATCAACTATACCATTACCATTAAAGATTCAAGTGGATGCGTGATTAAAGACAATCAGGAAGTATGGGTATTTGATAAATCGGAAGTCTACGTTCCTACCGCCTTTAGCCCGAACGGAGATGGCGCCAATGATGTGTTATTACCATTCTATATTAATATAGCTAAGTTAAATTACTTTAGAATTTATGATCGTTGGGGCAAACTCATTTTTGAAACCAATGACCTTAAGGAAAGTTGGAATGGACTTGTAAATGGAAAACAAGCACCACTTGAAAGTTACGCATGGACTATTGCTTGCGTAGATGCAGATGGTAAATTACTTCTCAGAAAAGGAATGGTAACAATGATTAGAGATTAATCAATTACATCCTATAACAAACTGCATTGATATTCATACCGGCTCCTACAGAAGCAAATAAAACAATGTCTCCTTTGTGTAGGCTGTGATTTTCTAGTTGTCCATGATTTACTAAATCATACAAGGTAGGTATTGTTGCTACAGAGCTGTTACCCAGTTTATGAATACTCATGGGCATAATATGTGCTGGTATTTCTTTGATGCCGTATAATTTAAAAAGCACTTTAATAAATCCTTCGTCCATTTTTTCGTTGGCTTGGTGAAGGAAAAACTGTTTTACCTCGCTCACGTGTACGCCTGCTTTTTCAAGGCATTCTTTCATCGCGATGGGTACGTTTTTAATAGCGTACTCGTACACTTTACGGCCCTTCATTTTAATATAACGCACGCTCGGATCGCTATCTGGTTTATTGGATTTGCCCATGTATAAATAATAGGCTTCATCGTTGCAATGGCTTTGAACACTGGCTGCTAAAATACCAGCAGTTGTATCTTCTTTGGCTTCTAAAATGGTTGCACCTGCGCCATCACTAAAAATCATACTGTCTCTATCATAATCATCTACCACACGACTTAATGTTTCGGCACCAATGACCAAACATTTTTTTGCCATCCCTGATTTTATAAAGGCATCTGCCTGAATTACGCCTTGTATCCATCCTGGGCAACCAAATAAAATATCGTAAGCCACACAATTTGGGTTTTTGATACCCAAATCATGCTTTACCCTAGATGCAAGTGCAGGTAAAACGTCTGTTTGAATGGTTTTGTCTAATACGTTTCCAAAATTATGTGCTACAATAATTTGATCTAGCGTTTCTGGATCAAGTCCTGCATCTTCAATTGCTTTTTTAGCAGCGATGGTAGCCATATCAGATGCATTCACATCTGAACTGGTGTAGCGTCTTTCCTCAATTCCTGTAATGTCTTTAAATTTTTCAACAATTTCAGTAGAAGGTGTTTCTATCGCTTCTCCATTTTCTGTAAAAAAATGATGATTGGTAAAATCAGTATTTTTTTTAATGCTTGGAGGTATATAAGAACCCGATCCTGTGATAACTGTTTTTAAATTAGACATGCATTATTATTATGGGTTATAAATATTTGTCACCTTTATTACGTTTAACTTCAGCAACATATTCTTTAATAGATTGTTCTTTGTCTTTTTTACAAATGAGAAGAGCGTTTTCCGAATCTACTACAATAAAATCATCTAAGCCCTGCAATACCATGAGTTTATTTGCGGGCCCTGATACCATACACTTTGTGGCATCAATAACGATCACATGATCAGATGCTACTGCGTTGCCTAAATAATCTTTTTCTAAATTATCATAAGCGCTATTCCAGGTTCCTAAATCACTCCAGCCAAATGATGAAGGAATCACATATACATTATCTGCTTTTTCCATGATGGCAACATCAATTGAAATATTAACGCAGAGTGGATATATTTTGTCGATGGCTTCTTTTTCTTGTGGCGTATTAAACTTATCTTTTGCAGCATCAAAAAGCTCAAACATTTCAGGTTGAAAAAGTTCAAATGCTTTTACAATTTGTGCCACTTTCCAAACAAAAATACCAGCGTTCCATAAAAAGTCGCCACTGCTAATAAATGTTTTAGCAAGTTCTAGGTCTGGTTTTTCTGTAAATGTTTTTACTTTAAAAATACCACCGGCTGCTTCTAAAGTATCGTGTTGAATATATCCATATCCTGTATTCGGATGTGTGGGCTTAATACCAAGTGTAACAAGCGATTTGATTTGATTTACGAACTCAAGTGCTTTGCTCGTGGTTTCTCTAAACTGTTCTGCATCTAAAATCATATGATCGGATGGTGCAACAATTAAAGAAGCTTCTGGGTCTTTTTGTAATAGCTTACAAGAGATATAGGCGATACATGCAGCTGTGTTTTTTCTGCTTGGTTCCGCTAATATATTTTGTACGGGAAGTTCAGGTAATTGTTCCTGAACAATGGATACATATTCTTCAGAAGTAACGATGTAAATATTTTCTAAAGGTATAAATGCCTTGTATCTTTCAAATGTCCATTGAATCAGTGATTTTCCGGTATGTAAAATATCTAAAAATTGTTTAGGGTATGCAGTTCTACTCATAGGCCAAAACCTACTGCCAATCCCACCGGCCATAATGGCTACGTAATGGTGTTTATTCATAACTAAATAAGTCCCTCTTTTATAAGTTCGTGGATATGTAATATACCATGGTAGTTACCTTCTTTTGTAACAACCAAATGGCTAATTTCATGTTGCTTCATCTTTTCAATTGCTTCTACAGCAAGGGTTTGATGATCTATTGAGTGGGGGGTATGTGACATAATATCAGATGCAGTAATATTTTCTATCTGCACTGTTTTTTCTAGCATGCGTCTTAGATCACCATCTGTGATAACACCTGCAATTTGGCCATTATTAATCACGACTGCAACACCCAATCTATTTTTAGTGATTTCAATTATCACATTTTTTAATGGCGTATTAAGTGCAACTGTTGGTTTCAAATCCGTGTTGGTAAGATCTGCTACTTTTAAAAATAAACGCTTGCCTAAATTACCACCTGGATGGTATTTTCCAAAATCGGCACTGGTAAAACCTTTTAATTGCATCAGGCATACCGCTATAACATCTCCCATGACTAGTTGAGCCGTAGTACTTGTGGTTGGCGCTAAATTATTAGGACAAGCTTCAGCACTAACAGACGCATTTAAAATATAGTCCGACTGAACTGCTAAAAAACTTGCAGTATTGCCCACAATACCTATTAATTTATTACCAAAGTTTTTAATGTAGGGAACCAGGGCTTTAATTTCAGGACTCTCTCCGCTCTTGCTAATAATAAGTACGATATCGTTTTTTTGTACCGTGCCTAGATCACCATGAATAGCGTCGGCGGCATGCATAAATAAAGAGGGTGTGCCGGTAGAATTAAGTGTAGCTACAATTTTTTGAGCAATCAGCGCACTTTTTCCAATCCCACTAAAAACCAAACGGCCTTTGCAGTTGTTAAGAAGTTCAATCGCTTCAATGAAAGATGCGTCCAAAAATGTGGCTAGATCTGCAATAGATTTTGCTTCTAATTGAATGGTTTGTAAAGCGGTGTCTAATATTCCGTTTTTCATGCTTTGCAAAGGTAAACTTTAACATGAAAGCACGCGTATTCAGACCATTCTTTGTTAACTTCGCCGTCCTTTCAAAAAAAAAGATTAACTTAAACAAAGTACAAATTCCCGTTTTTAGTTGATTATGAAGGAAATACAGATGAGAAATGGCAAAAATAAGTAGCAAAACCACCAAAACAACCACAAAAGCAGCCCCTAAAAAGGCGCCAACTAAAATAAAAGGCCCCAGACAGGCCAGCACCATCGTAGATCCGAGTAATTTTGATATTTACGCGGGTCTCGAAAAGTATTTTGGTTTTAGAGAGTTTAAAGGGACGCAAGAGCAGGCGATCAACAGTTTATTGAGCGGTAAAGACACGTTTGTTATCATGCCAACCGGGGGTGGAAAAAGCTTATGTTATCAATTACCGGCACTACTCCAAGAGGGATGTGCCATTGTGGTGTCACCACTTATTGCACTCATGAAAAACCAGGTAGACCTAGTGCGCGGTTACAGCGAAAATGACGAAGTCGCACACTTTTTAAATTCTTCTTTAAATAAGGGTCAAATAAAAATAGTAAAAGATGATTTGCTGGGTGGCAAAACTAAGCTGTTATATGTAGCCCCCGAAACATTAACCAAGCAAGAAAATCTTGATTTTTTTAGCGACCTTAAAATTTCATTTTTTGCTGTAGATGAAGCGCATTGTATTTCCGAGTGGGGACATGATTTTAGACCCGAGTATAGGCGTTTACGCGAAATGATGGACATTATTAATCCATCGGTACCCGTAGTTGCTTTAACTGCAACGGCTACACCAAAAGTGCAAAGTGATATTGTTAAAAATTTAGGATTACGCGACGCTAATATTTTTCTTTCTTCCTTTAATAGGTCTAATTTATTTTATGAAATTCAACCTAAAATAAAAAAAGAAGATACGGTTAAGCACATCGTAAAATTTATTTCACAGCATAAAGGTAAGAGTGGAATTATTTATACCCTTAACCGTAAAACCACCGAAGAATTAGCAGAATTACTAGTGGCTAATAATATTAAAGCGGTTGCTTATCACGCAGGTCTTGATCAAAAATTAAGAGCCGAAAGACAAGATCAGTTTTTACAAGAAGATGTGCAGGTAATTGTTGCTACCATTGCGTTTGGCATGGGTATTGACAAGCCAGATATTCGTTTTGTAATACACTTTAATATTCCAAAATCTATCGAAAACTATTACCAAGAAACCGGTAGAGCAGGACGTGATGGACTCGAAGGTATTTGTGTGTTATACTATTCTCATAAAGACGTTTCAAAAATAGAACACCTCATGCGCGACAAGCCACTTAGTGAGCGCGAAGTGGGTAATCAACTCATTGATGAAACGGTTGCTTACGCAGAGAGTGGCGTTTGTAGAAGAAAAATATTACTACATTATTTTGGAGAAGAGTGGCCAACACAAAACTGTGGCAATTGTGATAATTGTAAAAATCCAAAAGAGCTAATTGAAGCCAAAGAAGAAGTTGTAAAAATTTTAAAAGTAATTGCTGCACTAGACGAACGCTTTGTGGCAGATTATGTGGTGAATATGGTGAGTGGTCATTTAACACCACAAATTTCAATGTTTAGACATGACGCATTGCCTGAATTTGGAATTGGCAAAGACAAAGACGCACACTTTTTTAATAGTCTTATTAGACAAATGCTCCTCGAAAATTTAATTCAAAAAGACATTGAAGAATATGGTCTTTTAAAATTAACGGATAAGGGTAAAAAGTTTTTAAAGAAAGCAAGCAGCTTCAAAATTGTACTCAATCATTTATTTGAAGACGCTAATGCCGATGATGAAGATGGAGATGGTGCTGCACAAGGTGGCGCTGCGGCAGATGAAAAACTCTTTCAAATACTTAAAGAGCTGCGTCAAACAGAAGGTAAAAAGAAAAGCTTACCTCCATTTATCATTTTTCTAGAAAGTTCGCTGCAGGACATGGCTACTTTATTTCCAACCACACTAGAGGAACTTGAAAGGTGTCAGGGAGTGAGTAAAGGGAAAGCCCTTAAATACGGAAAGCCTTTTGTGGATATGATTGCAGCCTACGTAGAAGAGCATGATATTGTTAAGCCAGACGAATTTGTGATGAAGAGTGTGGCCAACAAAGCCAACAATAAAATTTACATCATTCAAAATGTCGATAAAAAAATACCACTCGAAACCATTGCCAAAAACAAAGGGCTAAAGCTTGATGAATTATTAGAAGAAATGGAAACCATTGCAGCTAGTGGCACCAAACTCAATTTAGATTATGCCATTGATGAATGGCTGGATGACTATGATCAAGAAGATATCATTGATTACTTTAAAAGTTGTGAAACCGCTTCCTTAGAAGTGGCCCAACAAGAACTCAGTGAAAATGATTACAGCCTAGAGCAACTAAAAATAATGCGCATTAAATTTTTAAGCGTTTTTGGAAATTAGTGCACCTCGTTTTTGTAGGCTTTCATTCTTTCCATTACATTTTCTCTTACGTTAACGTAATACAAATTGTAATCTCCAATATGATAGTTTGGATTTTTAACTAAAAAGCTTCCAAATATTTTTGGCTTCGCTGTCCATAAAACTTTGTCAGTTAATTTTGCCTGTGCAACACCTTTCGCGATTTTATTAAAATTGGTAAGAACCCCGCCCTTATTGGCTTTCCAAGATGCGTTGGGTATCGATTTTGTAAATGTGAGCGGATTGGTAACAATCACATCAAATTTTTCTTTTTGTATAAAAGGCGGCGTATAACCCTCTTTGTAAGTTCTCCAACTGCATATGCAACCTGTTTGTTTGGGGGTATCACAAGGCTTAATGGAAGAATAAACTTGAGGATTTACAGGAATACCTACTAAATAAGCGGCTACTAATTTTTTTTGTAACGGCTTGCCATCAAAAAATTCTTTCACAAGTCTAATACCATGTGTAGTGCCCTGACTATGTGAGGCAATGATAATGGCTCTTCCATTGTTTTCATTTGCTAAATAATATTCGAAGGCTGCTTTTACATCTTGATAGGCCAGTTCAAAAGCGGCGATGGCGCGTGTCGTATCTGAAGGCGTTATTGGATAGTAGGCACTAATATGTGTTTGTCTATAGCGTGGCGCATATACCCTGCCTGCTTCATTAAATAAACTTCCTTGGTAAAGCACCGGACTATAATCGGTTTTTGCAGCTAAAAAAGCATCTGAAATATCGGCGTTCATGCCAAATGGTTTTTCAGTTCCTAAATAGGTAGTAGGATGTATAAAAAACACATCTACAGTAGTGTCTTTTTGGTAGGATGCCATAAGTGGAGCTGGCACACTATCTGCTGGATCATGCATAGCAGGGTGCGCAGCCCAATAAGCTAGGTCACTATAGTTAGGGCCACTTGGCGCTTTATTAATTTGGTAGTTGGCAGCTAATTTTTGATAGCTATTGCTACAGCTGGTCATCAATAAAGCCAGTAGGATTATGGCCAATAGGTTTGTGGGGGTATGTTTCATCATAGATAAGACAAAATTAAACATTTCTGGGCTGCTTTATAGCAATATCCTTTATTAAATAAGCGTTTTATACTTATAATAACCACATATTTATGTCTATACCTGTAGTTGATTTAGCAGATTTTTTGAGTGGCGACGCTGCTAAAAAAGCCTCTTTTGTAAAAGCACTTGGTGAAGCCTACGAAACAGTTGGCTTTGTGGCTGTAAAAAACCATGGAATTCCAGACGCGTTGATTACTGCACAATATGATCAGGTGCAGCAGTTTTTTTCGTTACCCCTAGAAAAAAAACTAACCTATCAAATAGAAGGGTTGGCGGGGCAGCGCGGATATACAAGTTTTGGCACTGAGCACGCCAAAGGAAGTGAGGCACCGGATTTAAAAGAATTTTTTCAATATGGGCAAACCGTTCCGGCAAGCCATCCACTAAAATGGGAATATCCAGACAATGTAGTTGTAGCAGAAATTCCATCACTCAATAATACTTTACTTGAAGCGTACCGAAATTTCGAAAAAAGTGGGAAAGCATTGTTACAAGCCATTGCTATTTATTTAGATCTTGATGAATATTTTTTTGATGCACATATAGAAGAAGGCAATTCAATTTTACGTTGCATTCACTATCCACCTATTACACAGGAGCCTAAATCTGCAATTCGAGCAGAGCAGCACGAAGACATAAATTTAATTACTTTGTTAGTGGGCGCTTCTGCAGATGGACTTCAAATTTTAACAAAGGCAGGTGAGTGGGTAGGTGTTACTTCACTTCCAGAACAAATTGTAGTGAATGTTGGTGATATGCTACAAAGGCTTACCAATAATAAATTAAAAAGTACGACACATAGAGTGGTGAATCCACCCAAAGAGCACTGGCATACGAGTCGTTTTTCGATGCCATTTTTTTTGCATCCAAAAAGTGAAATGAGTTTGGTTTGTTTAGATAGTTGTATTGATGATGCACATCCAAAAGCATATCCTGATGCTACTGCTGGTGAATACTTAGATGAAAGGCTTCGCGAAATTGGATTAAAAAAATAACTTTGGCTTTACTTCGTCATATACCATTTTTACGCGCCGTTATTTGGCATAGCTTAACAGCTTTTGGTGGTCCGCAAGGACACCTGGGTATGATGATGAAAACTTTTGTGCATAAGCGTAGAGATGTTACAGAAGCTGAATTACTAGAGTACAATGGGTTTTGTCAACTCTTGCCCGGTGCTTCTTCTACACAAACATTGGCGCTGATTGGTTATAAAAGAGGTGGCTATAGATTAGCGGTATTAACGCTTTTAATTTGGATTACACCTGCATGTGCACTCATGGGTGGGCTTTCATTTTTACTCAATTATTTCGAGGATAAAAATCAGGTAATTGGAGCGTTTAAATTTATTAGACCCATGGCAATCGGGTTTATTGCTTATTCTGCATTAAAAATTTTAAACATTGCCGTTCATAATACCATTACACGTGTGATACTGGTAGTTGGAGCTGCAGCTACATTTTTATTTTTTAAAACACCATGGATATTTCCTGCATTAATTGTAGTTTCTGGTATTGCAACAAATTTTAGCGATAAAAGAATTCCTGAAAAAGAAAAGCCCGTTAAAAAAATTAAGTGGGTGAACTTATTTTTATTTATTGCATGCTTTGCACTCGCTGGTTATTTATCCGAAACAGCTACCCGCAATAATTGGGAAAATAGAAAAGCGTTTAACTTATTTGAACACAACTACCGTAACGGAAGTTTGGTATTTGGCGGTGGTGATGTGCTCATGCCACTCCTATACGAGCAGTATGTAACCAGGCCTGCTTCTAAACGTATCATCGATAATAAACGTGATGTATTAAAAATGAACCAAGCCGACTTTTTAACCGGTTCAGGTATCGTAAGGGCTATACCAGGTCCTGTTTTTTCTATTGCAGCATTTTCTGGTGGTATGACGATGCGATCGGAAGGAGCATCTGCACAAATACTAGGTATAATTATTGGCGCAATAGGCATTTTTTTACCGAGTGCTTTTTTAGTACTGTTCTTTTTCCCTGTATGGAGTTATGTAAAACGCTATGTGGTAATATTTAGATCATTGGAAGGCATTAATGCAGCCGTTGCCGGTATTTTATTTGGCGCTACTGCTTATTTGATGAAAGACCATTTTTCAGATCCTGCCGCTGCTAGTTATTTGTGGATACAGTGGTTGGTTGTTGTGGGCACTGTTTTATTACTTCGCATCAATAAAATACCTGCACCTCTTATTGTGGTGTCTATATTTTTATTGGGTTTATTGCTTCACTAAAAACTAGTTAAATTATAGCTTCAAATGCGGTAATCTGCGCTTACTGTTATAATATTACATTTAAAACTGTTGCATTTGAAGCGAAGGTTACTCCCTTTTATTATTGTTTTTTGCCTATTAGTAGGCCAAATGCCTAAAGTCTCCGCGCAGTATGTAACCATTGCAGGAACTGTCTATGACTTAACCGCTCGTAATCCATTAGAGGCAGTAGCCGTTCGTTCCACATCGGGACGAGGAGGCATTACAGATTCGGCAGGCAGGTATATCGTTACCGTTTTAAAAACAGATTCTATTTGGTTTTCAATGATTGGTAAAAACACCATGAAATACCCTGTTGATACCATTTCTAATCTAGACAATTTTAATATTATGATTCATGTAAAGGCCACTGATTTGCCTGAAGTGAAAGTGCGTAATAATTATTACAAATACGATTCAATTCAAAATAGAATTGACAATGCCAAAGCGTTTAATTTCCAAAAACCAGGACTTAGATTGTCATCCAATCCCAATTACAATCCTGGCGGGTTAACGGTAGGATTTGATTTAGAAGCCATCATCAATATGTTTAGGTTTAAGCGCAACCAAAACATGGAATTTTTACAAAAAAGACTGATCGATCAAGAGCAAGAAAAATATGTCAACTTTAGATTTAGTAAAGCTTTTGTTCGAAAAATTACACTCCTAAAATCACCGGAATTAGACACGTTTATGGTTCGCTTTAGACCCCCATACGAGCTCGTTACAAAAATGAATGATTTGGAATTCGGTTATTACATCGAAAAGCAGCTTGAAATTTATAGGCGAACCAAAAATTCATTCCGCGGTAGTTTGCGTCGTCGCGATGATTAATTATCTTTAGGCTTATGCGCCTACTTATCACAATTTTATTTTGTTTTTTATTTGTTGCATTGTCTGCACAAAATAAAACCGGCGTATGGTATGGTGCCATTGTGTTTGAGCCCGATGGTGTTAGAGAAGTAGACACTGAATCTCGTATTCGAGTAGATGCACAGGCTGGCCGTATTGTTAATGTTCCACCTATGTATGCGGGTACGATGTCGCTTTCGAAATCAAGAACGTACACCAAAGCTAAATTAGAAATTATTGATACTGCTAATCATATCATGGCGGTGCTTACTACTTTTAGTGCCGATCAAAAAAAGCTAAGCGCTTATTTATTTTATCTATCTGCTACCCCCAACCAAAAATATAGTTACTATGCCAAAGCGGTTCGATGTTTAGTGAATGAAACAGAAAATACGCCTAGTTTATTTGACCTCCATGGTGATTTTATTTTTACAGATACGAGTGTTGTATTTAGTGGTATTTGGGAAAGTCCTTTTGGAAAAAGCAGGTTGGGTAAATTTAGCTTTCAGCCAAGCATACAATCTGTTAATGTGAATCCAGAACTTCTTATTCAGTGGAATGATGTTGTACATGTGCTACCTGGGGTAACTGACATTGAAAACTGGGCGCCTTCCACAAGTAATTTTGATACGTTGCTTACCAAATCTTTTTATATCGACTTTTCTATTGCAGAAACAGGTGCCCTTGACCACGATACGCTATCGGTACTACTAGATGGGCAGGTATTAGAAGAAAACCTCGTGCTCACCGATAAAAAACACGATTTCAGGGTCAACATCACTTCTAAAGAATACCATCAGTTAACCATTCGAACTAAAAGTGAGGGGGCCATTAAAGGAACAGGCTACCTTTTAAGCATTGCTACGAAGGAGAATGTCTACAAATACAACCTTACACAGTACAAGTACAATCAATCGGATTGGTTTTTTCATAAGGTAGGTTCTAGAGACCGTTCTAATTAGGTTTTGCTCTATTTATTGAGCAAATAATTTACCTTTAAGGCTCCTAAATTGAATGCTTTGAAAAGATGTTGTCTACCCATAGTGCTTCTTTTAGCACTAGTAGCCTGTAAAGGTAAGCCTGATCAAAAAAAACAAAAAGATGGAGGTCCTAAAGCCGCTATCGTGGACGTTATTATTGCATCAAATAATAAAATCAATAAACAAATTGAAGTGAATGGTTCGGTCCTTCCAAACGAAATGACAACCATTCAATCTGAAGTAAGCGGCCGCGTTACTTTTTTACAAATTCCAGAAGGGTCCACGGTTGCTGCAGGTACTGTTTTAGCGCGTATTAATGATGCTGATTTAAAAGCGTCGCAACAAAAAATAAATGTGCAATTAGATCTCGCGCAAAAAAATGAACAAAGACTCAAAAAACTATTGTCAATTGGAGGCATCAACCAAGTAGATTATGACGTAGTACTCAATCAAGTCAATACATTAAAGGCAGATTTATCTGTATTGCAAGCCCAGCTTGACAAAACGGTTATTAAAGCGCCTTTTGCTGGAATATTAGGTCTTCGTATGATTAGCATGGGCGCCTACCTTACACCTGCTACAGTTATAACAACGATTCAACAAGTCAATCAACTTAAAATTGACTTCTCGGTTCCTGAAATTTATGCGCAAAAAATTAAAAAAGGTACTATTGTGCATGTTCAATCTGCAGATAATAAAACAAAATCTGATGCCGTTGTGATAGCGACAGAGCCCCTTATCAATGCGACTACACGAAATTTAAAAGTGCGTGCTTTATTAAGAGGACAGGCATTTAACTTAGGTGCTTTTGTAAAAATATCTATTGATGCTTCTGCACCTGCTAACAGTATTTTAATTCCGTCTAATTGTATCATTCCAGAGTCAACTGTTAAAAAAGTAGTGGTTGTAAAAGATGGTATAGGACAGCTCGTTGAGGTGGAAACAGGCGAAAGAAATGAAGGCCTTGTGCAAGTTGTTAAAGGGTTATCGGTGGGTGATAGTATTGCTGTGAGTGGTGTATTATTTGTAAAACCAAATTCGCCGGTTAAAGTAAGAAGTGTAAAATTATTAAGTGACATTGCAACGCTAGACTAATTATGAATATTTCTGAACTAGCACTCAAAAGACCCATACTTGCCACAGTGATGAATTTACTCATCATTTTATTTGGCGTTGTTGGGTATAATTTTTTATCGGTTCGTGAATATCCAGCTATCGATCCACCCGTTGTTAATGTGCGTACCTCCTACGCTGGTGCCAATGCAGATATTATTGAAAGTCAAATCACAGAACCTTTAGAGAAATCTATTAATGGTATTCCAGGTATTAAAACCATTAACTCTTCTAGTAATAATGGTTCAAGTAATATTAGTATTGAATTTGAAGTGGATCAGGATTTAGAAGCGGCAGCCAATGATGTTAGAGATAAAGTGAGCCAGGCCACCAGAAATTTACCTCAAGATATTGATGCCCCACCTGTTGTTAGTAAATCTGATGCGAGTAGTGATTTTATTTTGCTCATGGCCGTACAAAGTAAAACTAAGGGCCTCATGGAACTTAGCGAATATGCAGAAAATGTACTACAAGAAAGATTTCAAACGATTCCTGAAGTAAGCTCCGTAAGTATTTTTGGGCAGAAGCGTCCTGCCATGCGCATTTGGATTGATCCCAATAAACTCAATGCGTTTAATCTTACTTATGCTGATTTTAGAACGGCACTCAATAGAGAAAATGTAGAGATTCCTTCAGGTAAACTCTATGGTAATAAAACAGAATTAACCATTAGAGCACTGGGTAAATTGCAAACAGAAGATGATTTCAAAAATTTAATTATTGTAGAAAACGAATCTGGAATTATACGTTTAAAAGATATTGCAAAAGTTGAAATTGGTCCAGAGCAAGAAGAGTATAGTTGGAAGTTAAATGGCATTAATGGTGTTGGTGTTATTATTTCACCACAACCGGGCGCTAACTATATTAAAATTGCAGATGAGTTTTATAAGCGGGTTGAGGAGATTAAGAAAAACGAAAAAGGTGATTTTGAATTCACGCCATTAATTGACCAAACAAAAAATGTTAGAAGAGCCATTAAAGAAGTAGAAGAGACCCTACTCATTTCATTTACATTAGTGGTACTGGTTATTTTCTTTTTCTTCAGAAACTGGCTTATTGCGATTCGTCCAATCATTGACATTCCTATTTCACTCATCGCTACATTTTTTGTCATGTACATTTTTGGATTCTCCATCAATGTATTA
>JBEITL010000189.1:0-3367 GCA_040374915.1 Sediminibacterium sp.
AAAATGGTAAAGGGTATGGGTGGTGCGATGGACCTTGTTGCTTCTGCAAAACATATTATTGTTGCCATGCAACACGTTAATAAAGCAGGGGAAAGTAAACTGCTTGCCAAATGCGATTTACCCCTCACTGGAAAAAACTGCGTTAAACGAATTGTGACCGAATTAGCTGTTATTGATATTGCACCAGAAGGCGGATTTGTACTGATCGAAAGAGCACCTGGCGTATCAATTGAGCAAATAAAAAATGCCACTGCTGGAAAGCTCCTTATTAGTGGAGACATCCCAGAAATGGCATTATAAAAACAGACAAATTAAATTATAAGTTTCCTCTTAATTCTTGTTCTCTTTCGAGTGCTTCAAATAATGCTTTAAAGTTTCCAGCACCAAATGATTTAGCACCTTTGCGCTGAATGATTTCAAAAAATAAAGTAGGTCTATCCTCTACTGGCTTGGTAAATATTTGTAGTAAATATCCTTCATCGTCACGATCTACTAAGATACCTAGTTTTCTTAACGGCTCTAAGTCTTCATCGATAGGACCAATACGGTCTAGTAGTTGATCATAATACGTATTAGGCACTTTTAAAAACTCTACGCCTCTTTCACTGAGTGCAGTTACCGTTGTAATGATATCCTGTGTGGCAATGGCAATATGTTGCACACCAGCATCTTTATAAAAATCTAGGTATTCTTCAACTTGAGATTTTTTCTTACCCTTAGCTGGTTCGTTAATGGGGAATTTCACAAAACCATTTCCATTACTCATTACTTTACTCATGAGTGCAGAGTATTCGGTAGAAATTTGCTTGTCATCAAAGGTTAGAATATTTTTAAAACCCATTACATCTTCGTAAAAAGAAACCCAGGTATTCATTTGATTCCAACCCACATTACCTACGCAATGATCAATGTATTGAAGCCCAACACCGGAAGGATTGTAATGGCTTTCCCATACTTTAAAGCCTGGCATAAATGTGCCCTTATAATCTTTACGCTCAATAAATAAATGAACTGTGTCACCATAAATATGAATACCGCTCATTACAATTTTTCCATCTGCATCTTCACGTGTAGTAGGCTCCATATATGGCTTTGCACCACGCTTTACGGTTTGCTCAAAAGCATCGGTAGCGTCGTCTACCATTAAGGCAACTGCTTTTACACCATCGCCATGTTTGTTTACATGCTCCGCAATAGCACCTGTTGGATGCAGTGGTGTAGTTAAAACGAGTCTTACTTTATTTTGTATCAGTACATAAGATACTTTTTCTTTATCGCCTGTTTCTGGACCACTATAAGCATAGCTCTGAAATCCAAAAGCTGTTTTGTAAAAATGTGCGGCTTGCTTTGCATTACCTACATACAACTCTACATAATCTGTTCCCATTAAGGGTAAAAAATCTGTGCTCATATTTATATTTAATTCTTATTCAATATTGTGTTGCCAACTCTTGTGGTAACTTTCATCTTCGATGGCAATGGCATCTTCCGTTAACATGAGTGGCTTAAATGGATCAATCATAACAGCCAGTTCTTCTGTCTTTTCTTTGCCAATCGAATTTTCGACAGTGCCCGGATGCGGACCATGCGGTATGCCACCTGGGTGAAGTGTAATTTGACCTTGCACCACAGATTTTCTGCTCATAAAATCACCATCTACATAATAGAGCACTTCATCACTATCAATATTACTATGGTTATATGGCGCTGGAATAGCCTGAGGATGGTAATCGTATTTACGCGGCACAAATGAGCATATCACAAAATTGTGCGCTTCAAATGTTTGGTGCACCGGTGGTGGCTGGTGCACACGACCCGTGATAGGTTCAAAATTATGAATCGAAAAAGCCCATGGATAATGGTATCCATCCCATCCAATAAAATCAAATGGATGTGTGCCATAGGTGTAGGGATATATTAAACCCTGCTTTTTGATAAGTACTTTAAAATCGCCAGTTTCATCAAAGGTTTCAAGGTCAGTAGGTCTTACAATGTCACGCTCGCAAAATGGCGCGTGCTCCATCAGTTGACCATATTTATTTTGGTATCTTTTTGGAAAATGAATGGGACTAAAACTTTCAATGATAAACAAACGGTTATCTGCATCATTAAATTCAATCTGATAAATCGTACCACGAGGCACTACAATGTAATCGCCATACTTAAAATATATTTTACCAAATCCAGTTTTTAAAGTGCCCGAACCTTTATGGATAAACAACACTTCATCGGCCTGACTATTTTTATAAAAATAAGTAGTCATCGACTCAGTAGGTGCTGCCAAAGAAATTTGTAAATCGGAATTTACCAATACAATTTTTCGACTCTCTAAATAATCTTTTTGTGGCTTGATATTAAAGCCAAGCAAACTGGTATGTCGTAAATGTTTTTCTCTTGCAATTTTTGGTTCTACAGAATACGGCGTACCTAATTCTTTTACAATAGTTGGTGGATGCGTATGGTATACGAGTGAATACATACTAGAAAAACCTTCGGTAGAAACAAGTTCTTCGGCATAGAGTGCACCATCAGGTTTTCTAAAAACGGTGTGGCGTTTTGCAGGAATTTGTCCTAAAGTATGGTATATTGGCATAGCAGGGTATTTATTCCGCTGCAATACTAACAATTATTAGTATAAAATAGAATATTATTTTACCTTCGTTTTGCACAATTAACATTCCATGAAAATCATTAGCTACCGTTTAAACAATGCCACTTCTTACGGCGTTTTGGTCAATAACGAACTCTATTCATTACCGGAAAATCAGTCGGGATTACCGCCAACCATGAATGCCTTTTTAGCACTCGAAGAAAGTGGCATGGAAATGGCCCGCCAAACAGCACAGCAAATTGAAGCCGGAACGCTCGTTGCAAACCCTGTAAGCAATTATGAAATTTTGGCACCTGTGCCTCACCCTACTTCTTGTAGAGACGGATACGCATTTAGACAACACGTAGAAGCGGCCCGAAAAAACAGGGGCGTAGAAATGATTCCTGAATTTGATCAGTACCCAATTTTTTATTTTACCAACCACCAAGCTGTTGAAGGACCAGGTCCTGTGTATTGCATGCCCGATCATTTTGAGCAACTCGATTTTGAACTTGAAATAGCCATTGTGATTGGTAAAAAGGGAAGAAATATTAAAGCCAGTGAAGCGGACGCTTACATTGCAGGATTTACCATCATGAATGATATGAGTGCCAGAAAACTTCAAATGGAAGAGATGCTTTTAAACCTAGGCCCTGCCAAAGGAAAAGATTTTTCTACCGTGATTGGACCATGGCTTGTTACACCCGATGAACTTGCACATAAAATAGCGCCTACCAAGGCTGGACATGTAGGTCTCAATTACGATTTAGCCATGAA
>JBEITL010000054.1:0-7485 GCA_040374915.1 Sediminibacterium sp.
GTTAAATAACTATCGGTTGCTGGATTCCAAACCTCATGATCTATTCCATTTAAGATACCAACACACTTGTTTTTTTCGGCAGCAATTAAAGTTTCAAGACCATTGGCATGGTGCATCAGCTCCTGCATGTAACTGGGACTTACCGTTGTTATTTTGGAGGCGCATTTAATGGCAGCAGCGAGTGGATTGATACGATTGCCCCAGTCAAGTAGTCCTTTTTTTGAGAGATCCCATTTGGGAATAAGATGCGATTCATTCCAATCCATCCATCCCTGATATTGTGCATTATGAATAGTAAGCACCGTTGGCACTGATTTCAAATTTTGATAATCATAACAGTGCTGCATCATAAATGGAATAAGACCCGCATGATAATCGTGACAATGCACAGCAGTTGGTTGGTGATTCCAATGAGACATCCAGTGCACTACTGCAATTTGAAAAGCAGTAAACCGCTTGGCATCATCGGCATAGCCATAAATTTTTTGACGGTCTAATAAACCAGCAATATCTACTAGGTATAAATCAAACCCAAGTTTGTTACTTACTTCTTTAATGATGGTATACTCAAATTCCCATCCACCCATATATGCTTTGGCCTTGTAATCCACCACCCAATCAGATGCATATAAAAAGGGGGTACGGTACATGGGCAGTACCACTTTTGAGGTAATGCCTGCCTTATTTTGGTATTTTGGTAGCGCTCCTACAACATCTCCAAGGCCTCCAGCCTTAGCCACCGGGTAACATTCGGCACTGATATGAACCACTTCCATAGCGCTAATTATAGGTTTACAACTAATGTAAGCATTTATTCTATGCTTACAAATTCTAGTTTTACTTTTTCGGTACCTGTTTTATTATTATTTTAGAGCCTACTAACAAATTAAATGATTGACATGAGCCAACCTAAACAACCCACCAACACCGGTGCATTAACAACCCTTGTGATGGTATTTTTCTTTTGGGGATTTATTGCTGCTTCTAACAGTATTTTTATTCCTTTCTGTAAAACACATTTCAACCTCAATAATTTTGAGTCGCAACTAATTGGATCTGCATTTTATGGTGCTTATTTTATTGGTTCACTTATCTTGTTTATTTTTTCCAACGTTTTAGGAAAAGACCTACTCAACAAAATTGGTTATAAAAAAGGCATTATATACGGACTGCTTATTTCTGTAGTCGGCGCCTTACTGATTATTCCTTCTGCAAATGCAAATTCATTCCCTGCTATTTTAGCATCCTTTTTTGTGGTAGCACTTGGTTTTTCATTGCAACAAACCGCAGCTCAACCTTTTGCTATTTCACTTGGGGATCCTTCTACGGGTTCGCACCGCTTAAATTTAGGTGGAAGTATCAACTCTTTAGGTACCACGCTAGGCCCCATCATTGTAAGCTTTTTCTTATTTGGAACCGCTGATAGCAAGGCTGCAGTAGTTACTGTTACCAATATCAATATTTTATATCTTATTGTTGCCGGTGTTTTTGCAGCTGTTGCATTATTTTTCACCTTCTCCAATTTACCAGACGGCAAAAATGATGAAGCTTTTGAAAAAGCAAACAAGGCTTCTTCTAGTTTACTCATGATGACCCTTTTAATTGGCGCTATCATTATAGTTGGTCAGTTTACAGAAGTTTCTAAACTTACTTTATTACTTATTTCTTTAGTTGCAGTTGTAGGTGTATTATTTTATTCTAACGCTAGTGCGATCAAAAATAATGATGGATGGGGTGCCATGAAATATCCTCAATTAATTTATGGTATGATTGGCATTTTCGTATATGTAGGCGTTGAAGTTACCATCGATAATAATTTTGGAGCCCTATTAAAAATACCTGGCTACCTAAATGCCGAAGGACTTGACGAAAGTGCTATTTCAAAATACGTTTCACTCTACTGGGGTAGCTTAATGATTGGTAGATGGACTGGTGCTATTAGCGTATTTAATTTAAAAGGAACCCTTAAAACAGTGATGATGATTGTGGTTCCTTTTATTGCGTTTGGCGTAGTACTAGGCGTGAGTCAAATTTATGGTAACGATGTTACTGATTTATTTGGATACGCAGTGTTTATTGCGATTGCTGTTGGCGCATTCTTTTATGGTCAAGAAAAACCAGTTAAAACTTTATTAGCTGTTTCTGTACTTGCCGCTGCATGTATGTTAGTTGGCGTATTTACAAACGGTATTGTATCGGTATATGCATTTATGGCTGGCGGACTTTGCTGCTCTGTTATGTGGCCTTGTATTTTTTCTTTAAGCGTAGGTGGTTTAGGAAAATACACCAGCCAAGGTTCAGCATTTTTAATTATGATGATTTTAGGTGGTGCTATTATTCCGCCACTACAAGGTGCCATTGGAGATATGGATGCGGTAGGTATGCATAAATCATATTTATTAGCAGCCGCTGGATTTTTATTTTTAGCGTACTTAGCATTAAAACAAAAAGCAGTATTAAAAACACAAGGCATCGATTTTGATGCACAGGTAAGTGGCGGTCACTAGTTTGACCAAAATATGATTGAACGAAATTGAAACAAAAAACATGTTAAATAATACGAGCGCATTAGAGGCATTAGCAATAGGCATTGACATTGGTGGAACAGGTACCAAATTTGGTATTGTAGACCGCGTGGGAAATGTTTTATTTTCAAGTGAGATATCTACACGTAAACACACGGATGTAAATGACTTTATTGATGAACTCCATACCGAGCTCAGTAAATTAATTGACAATGTTGGCGGCATAGGCCGCATTAAAGGGATTGGCGTGGGCGCACCCAATGGAAACTTTTACACAGGAACCATTGAGTACGCCCCCAACCTTCCTTGGAAAGGCATCATTCCACTTGCACGCATGATGGAAGATAAATTTAAAATTCCGGTGGTGCTAACCAACGATGCCAATGCAGCAGCCATTGGTGAAATGATGTATGGCGCTGCGCAGGGGATGAAAGATTTTATTATGATTACGCTTGGGACCGGTGTGGGAAGTGGCATTGTTGCCAATGGTAAACTCGTATATGGTCACGACGGTTTTGCCGGCGAACTAGGCCATACCACTGTAATTCCTAATGGTAGATTGCACGAAGGCACAGGAAAAAGAGGCTCATTAGAATCCTATGCATCAGCAACAGGTGTTCGCTTAACCACGCTTGAAATTTTAGAAAAAAGTACCGAACCAAGTTCATTAAGATCCGTTCCATCCGATCAAATTGATTCGAAAAAAGTATACGAAGCAGCTATTGCAGGCGATACAGTAGCAAAACAAATTTTTGAATCTACCGGAACAATACTAGGCGCTGCACTTGCCAACTTTGTTATGTTTTCAAGCCCCGAGGCCATTATTTTATTTGGAGGCCTAACAAAAGCCGGTGACTTAATATTAAAGCCTACCAGAGAAAGTATGGAAGCGAACCTCATTCAAATTTTCCAAAACAAAGTGAAAATTTTAGTGAGTCACTTAAAAGAATCGGACGCAGCTATACTTGGCGCATCGGCACTTGCGTGGGATCTAAAATAAATGTTGTAGGTAAATAAATTAGCGAATCATAAATACGGCAGGCACTGGACGTTGTCCTTCTTTATCGGAAGGCTTGATGGTTTCTTTACCATTAACGAGTAAACAACTACTTCCACCTCCATCTAAATTGATTGCTTCGACACAACCAATTTGTTGCATCAGCCCTGCCATTTGAGGAAGCGTTAACCCATCTGCTCTTCCCGGAAAGCGTCCTTCACAAACAAATAGTATGAGCTCACCTTTTGCCGTGTAACCCACAGCTGTGCGGGGATGTTTATCTGAAATGGCTTTGCCAGCAAATTTTAATTCTTCATTGTTGGTGATTTTGATAGCACCCTCTTGTAATAAAACCGGACCACCTCCTATTGCTGTTTTTACTTTCCATTTTTTAAAATTTCCTTTAGAAAGCATAACACTTGCGGGCACATCTGCAACAGAGTCTTTAAACATCGGAATAACCGTTTGAGATGCGTACACATTAGCATCTGCGGTATCTGTGTATACCCAAGCCACGTCTGGCTTATTAGATTTAGAAATACCGAGTGCAGCACCATACACATGCCTATACGTTAATGTATCTTTTCCTTTACCCGGAAGTGAATGTAAATGATAGGATTTGATTTCACCGTTGTCTACCACCAAATTTAAATTTGAATTGTGCGCAAATTCAAAAAAGGTTGCATTCATTACAACGAGGGGCTTATTTGAAATAGAATCATAAAATTTTTGAGGCGTATAACGTTTACCATTGCCTACTGCTGTAGATAAAGTATGTGATTTGTCTTTTAAATCGAAGCTAACATAATAAGCAATATTGAGTTTACCATCAATAGCATCGGTGGTTTTGTATACATGCATAGAAGATGGCAAAGGGCCAAACTCGGCATCAACATTTTTCCAATTAACTTGCGCAGTTAGACCTGTTGAAATTAAAAAGAATGCAAAACCAACAATTATATTTTTCATGCGTTTTTTTCTGATAGCCATTTGTTTTTACCCCATCCTTTAATCACATGCTTTTCACTGTGGTAAGATGAACGAACGAGTGGACCACTTTCTACATAATCAAAACCAATTTCGTATCCAATTTCTCTTAACTCTGCAAATTCATCGGGATGCACAAAACGCTGCACCGCTAAATGTTTTTTAGTGGGTTGTAAATATTGACCAAGGGTTAATACATCACAACCTACATTTACAAGGTCTTTCATGGATTGTACTACTTCATCTTTGGTTTCACCAAGGCCAAGCATCATCCCCGTTTTGGTACGCATACCGCCTTTTTTTAAAGTTTCTAATACCCCCAATGAACGTTGGTATTTTGCTTGCACGCGCACTTGACGCGTGAGCCTTTCTACGGTTTCCATATTATGGCTAATCACTTCAGGCGCTGCATCAATAAGGCGCTGTATTTGATCTTGAATGCCTTTGAAATCTGGTATCAATGTTTCGAGTGTTGTAGTTGGTGTTAACGCTTTAACGGCTTTAATGGTATTATACCAGATGGTAGAACCACCATCTTTTAATTCATCTCTATCTACACTCGTAATTACTGCATGCTTCACCTTCATGAGATGAATGGCTTCTGCTACGCGCTGAGGTTCATCAAAATCTACGGGAGCAGGACGCCCGGTGGCCACCGCACAAAATCCGCAACTACGGGTACACACATTACCGAGTATCATAAATGTAGCCGTCCCTTCACCCCAGCACTCTCCCATATTTGGACAGTTACCACTTTCACAAATGGTATGTAATTTATGGGTATCAACAAGTCCTCTAACGTGCTTGTAACTTTCACCAATAGGCAGTTTTACACGCAACCAATTGGGCTTCTGTATTTTGGATGTGGTTGGATCTATTTTGGGGACAACAGGTAATTCTTGCATGAAATTGAGATTCTTTATAATTGCTTGGAATGCAAAAATAGGTCACTTTCGCTTACCAAAAGTGACAGAAATATAGGCATTAAAAAAGAGGCTTTTTTCGTCGTTTAATAGCATGATCGGCATCTTTTTTGAGAAATAAGTGGCTTTTAAACCTACTTCAAGCGCAGACACCACTTCATTGTAACGGCCATAGTCAAAACGAAGGGCACCTTTTACGTGACCACCCGGAACAATCTGCATTTCACCAAAACCTTTACTAAAAGAACCCTTGCCTAAGATTACAGTTGGATCTAAAAAAAGTTGATCGTTGTTGTCGTATTTAATATCCTCTTGACGCTGTGTTGATGGATTTTGTATTTGCAAATAATAAGGTTTTAATAAACCGGCAGTTATGCCGCCGCCATAAATGGCGGAAACGGCGACGCCGTTTTTATTACCCTTCCCTCCAATTAATTTTTGTTGACCAAAACCAAGTTTTACATCATACAAATTATTTTGCTTTCCATACACATAGTTCGATAAAATAATAAAACCTTGAACCGAACTCGCAGTTGGTGTTCTTTCTTCTTTTGGATGCCTGTGCTCACCAACTTCGATCCACCACAAATTTGTTGTTGTGATTGTTTTGTATTTTCCTTTTTCATAAAAAATACTCCAACCATCGGTATTAAAATGAATACCTTGACTAATTTGTTTTTGATAAATTAGGGCGCCTTCCTCTTCTTGTTTGATGAGCTGGTTAATTTTTTCACGGCGTTCGTTTTTTAAACGTAATTTTTCTTCCTGTGCTGGCGTTAATTTTCGCAGCTGCGCAAAACCCATGCCTACAAAAAGAAAGCTCAATAAAAGGACAACACCTATTTTTTGAAGGAGTGCAGATATATTAACTATTTTCTTCACGCTCATTTGATTAGTTCCTTGTAAATTTAAGGCAAAATTGAACCAATGACTGCACAAATTATTTATAAAACTAAGTTAAGAACCGAGGCTACACATTTACAAAGCGGGACCACCATTGAAACCGACGCCCCCACAGACAATCAGGGCAACGGCGAAAGATTTTCTCCCACCGATTTGGTGGCTACCGCACTGGCTACATGTATGGTAACCACCATGGGCATTAAGGCGCAAAGTATGGGTATTGCACTCGATGGCACTACCGCCGATGCCACCAAAATTATGGTGAGCGACCCTCGCAGAATTGGCAAAATAATTGTGCATATAAAGTTCCCTGAAAGCCTTCAACTAGACGAAAAAACAAAAGAAATTTTGGAAAAAGTGGCTAGAACCTGCCCTGTAGAAAGGACCCTGCACCCAGATGTCGAACTAGACTTCAGTTTTAGCTGGCCTGCGTAAAAGACGGCGCAAAAAAAGCCTCAAATAAGGTTGTAACTATAAAAGTCCTTGTAGTGCCTGCATCACCCTGCTCACTGGAAGTCCCATTACATTGTAAAAATCGCCTTCTACGGATTTGATGCCTACCACACCAATCCATTCCTGAATGGCATAGGCACCCGCTTTGTCGTATGGCTTGTATTTGTCTACATAAAAAGCGATTTGCTCCGGTGTGAGGGGATGAAAATGCACGGTAGTGCTATCCGCAAAAGCGGTTTCGTTATCGCCCTCTAAAAGCACCACACCCGTTATCACACGGTGTGTTTTTCCGGCCAACTTGGATAAAATTAAAATAGCGTCTTCTCTACTTGTTGGCTTTCCAATAATTTCATCACCAAGTACCACAACCGTATCGGCTGCAATAATAATTTCATTTCCACTATGGCCACCCGCTACAGCTAATGCTTTTTGACGTGCGATATGCACCGGCACATCGTCTATCGCAAGTTCAGATGGATAGCTTTCATCAGTTGGTAGTACAATAACTTCAAAAGTAACCTCTGCCCATTCGAGTAAGGTTTTTCGGCGGGGAGAACCCGAGGCTAGTATGATTTTTTTATTCATGTTCACTACAAATAATACCTGAAAAAAACCATGGATACAATACCCGTAAGCATCACAATTTTTATAACTGTGCTCAGTTTACCAAAATCTTTTTCGGTTTGCGCGGTAAGTA
>JBEITL010000128.1:0-4850 GCA_040374915.1 Sediminibacterium sp.
CAGAAGTTAGCAAGGTATCTAGTCCATTTCGAAACTTTAAAATATCATACACACCTGCTTTAATTGGCATGTTTGTCCAAACCAATCCAGAATCTTTACGACTATTTCGGTTGGAAGCAATATGATCCCAATTACAGGTATCTCGCCTGCGCGAGCCTTCCCTTGCCGTATCAATGACAACCTGCAAGGATTTAATATCAATAAATACATTGTTGTAATCGCCAGGCCCATCTGTCAAGAATAAATTAAGCTCTTGAACGCCAGACCCATTTTCTAATGATGTAGACTTGTTACAAGCTATTGCAACAAATGAAACGATGGCAACTAAAGTCGCCGCAAAAAATTGAGGGGATTTTTTCATGGTATACATAATTTGATTTGAGGGGATAAGAACCAAATTTATATCGAAGGTTTAATAAGGTTTTGTTAAACAACATAATTTTTGAGCCAACAAAATGTTAAACGAATTAATTTGAAAAAACAACCACTCCGTCAAATACATCCACAAGTACGGGCTTTGTTTTATCCACTTCACCTGCGAGTATCTTTTTACTAAGCGCATTTACAATGAGCTTTTGAATGAGTCTTTTTAAAGGTCTCGCACCCATTTGAGGATCAAACCCTTGCTCTGCTAAAAACTCCAATAAATAATCAGAATAAGTAAGCGTGATACCTGAAAGCGCAACCATTTTTTGAAGCCCTTGTAATTGAATTTTTACAATACCAAGTATTTGCTTTTTTAAGAGCGGGCTAAACATAATAATTTCATCTACACGGTTCAAAAATTCGGGACGGATGGTTTGTCTTAAAAGTTCCATCACATCCGTTTTTGCTTTATCCGTTACCGCTTCAATATTTTTTTCTGTTACTTTTTCAAAAGCATCCTGAATTAAATGGCTACCTATATTACTTGTCATAATAATGATGGTATTTTTAAAATTCACTTTACGGCCTTTATTATCCGTTAAATGACCATCATCTAATACTTGTAATAATATATTCCAAACATCTGGATGCGCTTTTTCTATTTCATCAAGTAGGACCACACTATATGGCTTGCGTCTTACTGCTTCCGTTAATTGACCACCCTCATCATACCCTACATAACCCGGAGGCGCTCCCACAAGGCGAGATACCGAATGTTTTTCCTGGTATTCACTCATGTCTATGCGGGTCATGAGTTGCTCGTCGTCAAATAAATAATCGGCAAGTGCTTTAGCAAGTTCAGTTTTACCCACACCCGTTGTGCCTAAAAATATAAAAGAACCAATGGGTTTTTTAGGGTCTTGAAGTCCTGCCCTGCTTCTTCGAATGGCATCCGAAACAGCTGCTATGGCTTCTTCTTGACCCACTACACGCTGGTGCAGTTCATCTTCTAGATGTAATAATTTTTCACGATCTGACTGTAACATTTTACTTACCGGAATACCCGTTGCTTTAGCTACGCTTTGTGCAATATCTTCGGCGTCTACTTCTTCTTTCATCAGTCTACTGCCGTTTTCACTAATGGTACCAAGCTGCGTATTTAAAGTTTCGATGAGCGCTTCCTGGTCTTTGATTTTTCCATAGCGTATTTCAGCTACTTTACCGTAATCACCATTGCGCTCTGCTTGCTCGGCTTCTAATTTATATCCGTCTATAAAAGTTTTAGCTTGCTGAATTTTTTCCACCACTTCTTTTTCTTCCTGCCACTTCGCTTTTAAGGTATCACGCTCTACCGATAAATTACCAATTTCGATATTGAGTTCCTTTAATTTTTCTTCATCGTTTTCTCTTTTGATGGCTTCGCGCTCAATTTCAAGTTGTCTGATTTGACGCTCGAGTGTATCCAGCTCTTCGGGCATAGAATTCATTTCTAACCTTAACTTAGCAGCGCTCTCATCAATTAAATCGATGGCTTTGTCTGGTAAAAAACGGTCTGTGACGTAACGGTTAGAAAGCTCAACGGCGGCAATAATCGCTTCGTCTTTGATGCGCACGTGGTGGTGCGTTTCGTAACGGTCTTTTAAACCCCTTAAAATGGATATCGCATCTTCTACACTAGGCTCATCAATCATTACTTTTTGAAACCTACGCTCGAGTGCCTTGTCTTTTTCAAAATACTTTTGATACTCACTTAAGGTGGTGGCACCTATGGCCCTGAGTTCACCTCTTGCAAGTGCTGGCTTTAAAATATTTGCAGCGTCCATAGCGCCATCACCGCCACCGGCCCCCACTAGTGTATGGATTTCATCAATAAATAAAATAATTTCTCCATCACTTTCTGCCACTTCTTTTACCACACCTTTTAAACGCTCTTCAAACTCACCTTTATATTTAGCACCCGCAATTAAAAGTCCCATATCAAGTGTATAGATAATTTTAGACTTTAAATTTTCTGGCACATCCCCATTTACAATACGCATGGCAAGGCCTTCTGCGATGGCTGTTTTACCAACACCAGGTTCACCCACTAAAAGCGGATTGTTTTTACTTCTTCTAGATAAAATATGAAGCGTTCTTCTGATCTCTTCGTCTCTACCAATAACGGGATCGAGTTTGCCCTGACGCGCGGCTTCATTTAAATTGCGCGCATACTTTTTTAGCACATTAAACTGTGTGTCTTGTGTTTGCGAACTAATTTTTTCGCCTTTGCGTAATTCTTTAATAGCTGCTACCAAACCTTTTTCGGTGAGACCAGCATCTTTCAACGTTTTTGCCGTGCTATCATTTACATGGAGTAATCCTAAAAGCAAATGCTCTGGACTAATAAATTCGTCTTCAAAAGTGGCGAGCATACTATTCGCTTTTAAGAGCGCCGTATTAAGCTCCCTTCCAATTTGCGCAGCAGGCTCAGCACCTTGTACTTTTGGAAGCTTCGCCATTGCGTCGGTAATTTTTGCGGCAACAAATGCAGCATTGACGTTGTTCTTTTTTAACAAAAACGAAACCGTACTATCTTTATCTTCCAATAAAGCTTGCAACAAGTGTTCTGTTTCGATAGAAGGATTGTTATTATTAAAAGCAAGCTGTTGGGCTGCAGCAATGGTTTGCTGTGCTTTAATGGTATAATTTGCTAAATTCATAGTTATATTGTTTTGAATGCATAATTTGTGTGCAAAAACGATACTAAACCTATTTATTTCTTTGTAACCGAATAAAACCGGAAATTATGTCTGTAAAAACAGTAATGACCTGCATGAAAGTCAGCTATATCATAGCTTTCATGCTATTCTTTCAGGTTTCTAAGGCTCAACTCAATTTTACCGAATTGGGTGCCAAACTAGAAGCTAGCAAATCGGCGCTTGGCGGAAAAGCCGTGTTACTCGTTTATAAAGACGGAAAAATAGTGTTTGAAAAATCTGTGGGCGAGTTTACAGCAAAAACACAGGCACCTATTGCAGCGAGCACCCAGTGGTTAACTGCTGCACTTGTGATGAGTTATGTAGATGAAGGCAAACTCTCACTCGATGACAAGGTAAGTAAGTTCCTTCCCATATTTTCAAAATATTCTAAAGGCTATATTACCATTAGAGATTGCTTGACGCATTTAACAGGTATTGAAGGACCATCGATTGGTTCCATCAAAGACATGAGTAATCCTAAAAAATTTTCCACCCTCGATGAAATCGTAAATGATATTGCATCGAGTAAAGAAATTTTATCCAATCCAGGATTGGTGTTTAGATTTAACAATATCGGATTCACCATTGTAGCAAGGGTATTGGAAGTCATGAACAAAAGAGGCTTTGAACAAATGATGGCGGAGCGTATTACAAGACCCTTACTTATGCGTACCACCAACTTTTTTAGTTACACCGTTATTAATCCGGCAGGTGGTGCTCAATCAAGTGCAAACGATTACATGAATTTTTTATCGATGCTTTTAAATGGCGGTGTATTTAATGGTAAAAGAATTTTGTCTGAAGCTGCTATAGAAACCATGATGAAATCAAGTTCTACACAAGGCATGATCAAAGAAACCCCTGCTATACTGGAAGGTAAAAACTATGCGGTGGGGCAATGGGTTTTTGGAACCGACGAAAATGGAAAAACAACTACTGTAGCATGCCCCGGACTTTTTGGAACATGGCCACTCATAGACTATTGTAGGAAATATGCTTTACTTGTTTTTACACCTGGAGATTCATCTAGCGAGAACAAAGAACTCATGGCTTCTTTTAAAGCACTCATCGACGATCAAATTGTTGCTGCTTGCAAATAAGATATAGATGCAATTGATTCAAGAACATACTAGGTTTATAAAAGAGACGGCATTATTGCTAGGGTTTACGCATTGCGGTATCGCAAAAGCAGCGCCCCTAAATGAAGACGCCAGAAGGCTTGAAAAATGGCTACACGCAGGCATGCACGGATCAATGCAGTATTTAGAAAATCATTTTGACCTTCGCGTAGATCCCACCAAATTAGTACCTGGGGCAAAATCTGTGATTACACTTACGCAAAATTATTATAGCTCCAAAAAGCAACCTGTAGATAGTCCTAAAATTTCGACGTACGCTTATGGCACCGATTATCATTTTGTGATCAAAGAAAAGCTCAACAAATTACTTGCTAGCATTCAACAAAAAGCAGGGGATATTGTAGGGCGAGGATTTGTAGACTCTGCACCTGTACTGGAAAGAACCTGGGCACAAAAAACAGGTGCCGGATGGATTGGAAAAAACGGAAACTTGATTTCTAAAACAGATGGTTCTTTCTTTTTTATTGCAACAATTATTGTAGACCTCCCGCTTATTTATGACGATCCATTTGCAAAAGATTATTGTGGCTCTTGCACAAAATGCATTGACGCCTGCCCCACTGAAGCGATTTTACCAGACAAAACAGTTGATGGAAGCAAATGCATC
>JBEITL010000207.1:0-3021 GCA_040374915.1 Sediminibacterium sp.
CCCTCTTTTCAAGTCTCTAATTTGTAAACCAATAGAGGTACCGCCATAAACGGCTACCACAGAAATACCGGTCATGTATTTCTTAAATATTTCGATTTCCTTTACAATTTGCATGCAAAGTTCTCTGGTAGGACAAACAACAAGTGCTTGCGGGTATTTTGCCTTTTCATCTATAATATGTAATAGAGGTAGTCCAAAAGCGGCTGTCTTTCCTGTTCCTGTTTGTGCCAAGCCAATAAAATCCTTGGTTCCACTAAGTAAAACCGGGATTGCTTGTTCTTGGATTGCTGTAGGGTTCACGTACCCTAGTTCTGTAGTTGACTGAATCAATCTAGCATCAATTCCCAACTCTTCAAATGTCGTCATGTAGTAAAAATTTTGCGGCAAAGGTACTTATAAGGTAGGGTTTTGCCTGTTTTTTATTTATTTTCAGCCTGTTTTGACAAAGCGGGCCTATTTTAAAATCCGCTTTATTCCGTTGGCTTTCTCAATTAATTCAAGCAAATAATCAGGATCTTCCTTTTCTAGGCTTGCCTTAAATTTTCTTAATTGAGAGATATGTTCATTAAGAACGTCTAAAACGTTCTCTTTATTCTGCATGAGGATCGGAACCCACATACTTGGATTACTCTTGGCAAGGCGAACAGTGCTCTCAAAACCACCACTAGCCAGTTCAAAAATGGCATCTTCTTCTCTTTCCTTCTCCAAAACGGTGTTGGCAAGGGCAAAAGATGTTATATGAGAAATATGACTAATATATGCAACGTGTACGTCATGTGCAGCCGCCTCCATGTATAAAAGGTGCATGCCCAGGGTCTGATACACCTGCTCCACCAGGGCAGCAGCATCTGGGTCACTGGCTTCTTTAGAACAAATTACTGTGGCCTTATCGGTAAATGCATTTTTTTGAGCGGCTTCCGGTCCACTATACTCGGTACCCCACATAGGGTGCGTTGCCACAAAACGGCCCCTTTTTGGATGCGCGCTGGCAATTTTGCAGATATTGTTTTTGGTAGAACCCACGTCCATCACTACTTGATTATTTGCGATGTCAAGTATTTGAGGCAGTAAATTTTCGGCGGCATTAATGGGTGTTGCAATAATAATTAAATCAGAAAGCGAAACCGCATCGTGTAAAGGGAGCGCTTCATCAATAATTCCAAGTGCAAGCGCCTGGGTTAAATGCTGCTCTTGCGCATCTACACCAATCACTTTTGTAGCAAAGCCCTTCTCTTTTAAAGTAAGCGCCATCGAACCACCAATTAACCCCGTACCAATTATTGTTACAATCATTGTTCTACAATTTATAATGCAATACCTGCATTTTTAACCCTTTCGATAGCCAATTCAAAACGCTCTACAGGCGCACATAAACTAATTCTAATAAATGCATTACCTCCTGTTCCAAAAATGCCACCAGGGGTAATAAAAACATTAGCATCATAGAGCACTTTATCACTTAATGCAAAACCATCAGAATAATTTGTAGGAATACTAGCCCACACAAACATGCCTACCTGCGTTTTTGAATAGGTGCATTTTAATAAGTCAAGTAATTCAAAAACTTTTTCTCGTCGAGCGTTGTAAATAACATTGATGCCATTATACCAATCTTTACCTAAGCTAAGCGCCTTTGCAGCAGCCAACTGTATTGGTAAATACATGCCACTATCCATATTGGATTTAAAACGCAACACTTCGTCGATGCGTTCTTTTTTTCCAGCTAACATACCCACTCTCCAACCAGCCATATTAGCGCTTTTACTGAGTGAGTTTAATTCCACCACCACATCTTTAGCACCTTTAACAGCAAGTAAACTTTTAGGTGTTTCATTTAAAATAAAACTATACGGATTATCGTGACAAATTAATATTTGGTGCCTCGTTGCAAATGCAATGAGCGCTTCAAAAAAATGATCCGAAGGAAGTTGCCCCGTTGGCATATGCGGATAATTCACCCACATTAATTTTACCTTAGACAAATCCGTTTTTTCGAGTGCCTCTAAATCAGGTTCCCAATGACCAGCTAATGTTAAATCATAATAAACCGGCTCACCGCCTGCTAATTGAACAGCACTGCTATAGGTTGGATAACCAGGGTTTGGAATTAATGCCTGATCCCCTGCATTTAAATAGGTCATACAGATATGCATGATGCCTTCTTTACTACCAATGAGTGGAAGTACTTCTGTATCAGGATCTAGTGTAACACCATACCATGTTTGATAGAATTCGGCAATTGCATTTCGCAAAACTGGAACACCTTTATACGATTGATATGCATGAACATTATCTTGAGCAGCAGCTTCTTGCAAAACCTTTACCACTTCCGGGTGAGGTGCTAAATCCGGACTTCCAATACCCAGGTTAATGATTTGCTTACCCGCTTTATTGAGCTGCTCAATTTCGCGGAGCTTTTGTGAAAAATAATATTCTCCAATCCCTTCTAATCTATTTGATGTTTGCATGTTCATAAGCTTCCAATTTTTGTATTACCCCTTTTGCATTTTTCCTTTCTGATAAACGCCAAATATTTTTACACTATTGGTTAACCCCGTTATGGCAGTAAGTACTTGATCCAGTTTTTTACGCTTATCAAATTCCATATCGGCATAGAATCCATATTTAAAATTACTTCCTGGAATAGGCATGCTTTGCAACTTGGTTAAGTTAACATCAAACTTTGCAATTTGTGTAAGCACTTTAGCGAGCACACCTTTGGTATGGTTGGTTTGAAAATAAATGGACGCTTTATTGGCCAGCGGATCCTCTACAACATCTGCCATTCTTTCCAACACTAAAAACCGTGTAAAATTATTTTTTTCAGTTTGAATATCTGGCCCAATAATATCCAAATTAAAAAGCTCAGCCGCTAATTTACTAGCCACTGCAGCCACATGTTTAGAACGGTGTTGCTGCAAATGTTTTGCACTTAACGCTGTATCTTCTGACTCTACTAACTTCCAATTGTTTTTTTCGAGGTAGTCTAAACACTGTAAAAGAGCCATGGGATGACTATGC
>JBEITL010000086.1:0-5895 GCA_040374915.1 Sediminibacterium sp.
CTTTCTGGCACACAAAATTATTTTGATACCAAAAAAAAATATTTCCAAACCGATTTTTATACGGCCCAAAGAAAGCAGCGTAACCTACTACTAACGCCGGATGGTAAACCAGTAGGCGGCAAATGGACTTTTGATGCAGAAAACCGGTCTAAGTTTCCAAAAAAAGAAATCGTACCAAAGCTTCCTGCTAGTGCCTCAAATGCTTATGTGGAGGAAGCAGAGGCGTATGTTCAAAAAAATTTTCCAAACAATTATGGTGCTATTTATAAAGATCATTTGTTTGCTATCAATTTTGAGGATGCCCAAAAATGGCTTGACAATTTTTTAGCAGAGCGTTTTGAAAAATTTGGTGTTTACGAAGATGCTATTGTTCAAAAGGAATCTGTTTTATACCATTCGGTGCTGTCCCCTATGTTAAACATTGGCCTTCTAACACCACAGCAAATTATTGATGAAACATTACGGGTGAGTGCTGCAAAAAATATTCCGCTCAATTCATTAGAAGGATTTATTCGACAAATTGTTGGTTGGCGTGAATTTATTAGACTTGTGTATGAGCGCGAAGGAACAAAACAGCGCACGACAAACTACTGGAAATTTAAAAGAAAAATTCCTACATCATTTTGGACTGGCGATACCGGTATCGCGCCCATTGATAGGACTATAAAGAAGATTTTAAAAACTGGCTATGCACACCATATTGAAAGGCTGATGGTACTGGGTAATTTCATGCTCCTCTGCGAATTTGATCCGGACGAAGTGCACAAGTGGTTTATGGAAATGTTTATTGATGCTTACGACTGGGTGATGGTGCCAAACGTATATGGTATGACACAGTTTGCAGATGGCGGACTCATGACCACCAAACCTTACATTAGTGGCAGTAATTACCTCATGAAAATGAGTGATTATGAAAAGGGAAGCTGGCAACCTATCTGGGATGGTTTGTTTTGGCGTTTCATGCACGTACACCGACGTTTCTTTTTACAAAATCCACGTATAGGCATGCTCGTAAAAACATTTGATAAAATGCCCGAAGAAAAAAGAAATGCGCACTTACAAATAGCCAACAATTATTTAGAATCTTTAGATAAGTAAAAAATATGAACACCACCTTAAATTTTGTTCAGTTAATGGACATGGAGCAGCGAAAAAGAGCGCAGTTCATCAACAGCATTAGTGGATTTAGAAGCGTTGCACTCATTGGTACTACTGATACGCAGGGGCAAACCAATTTAGCCATATTTAGTTCTATTGTTCATATTGGATCCAATCCACCCCTATTAAGTTTTATCATGCGCCCCGATTCTGTGGAGCGGCATACGCTAACAAATATTATGGATACCGGTTTTTATACCATTAATCATATAAATGCCGATATGTATGAAAAGGCACATCAAACATCGGCACGCTATCCTAAAAGCGTATCAGAATTTGATGCCGCACAACTAACGCCGGTGTTTAAAAATGATTTTGTAGCACCTTTTGTTGCTGAAAGCCAAATCCAAATAGGGATGGAATTTAGAGAGCGTATTGAGATTAATATTAATCAAACGAGTATGATTATTGGTGAAATAAAATTTGTACACTATCCTACCAGCTGCTTATTAGAAGATGGATTTATTGATATTGAAAAAGCGGGCACCATTACAAGCACTGGTTTAGACAGCTATCATACTACCCAAGTTCTTAAACGACTAGAATATGCAAAGCCTTAATAATAATGCGCTAACACTATTTCCTACAAGTTATCAATTAATATTAGAGCGTATTAATCGAATTAATCCTGTTAAGTATGCTAAAACAAGAAATTTTTTAAATGGAGATGTTACTTACTTATCTGCATATATAGCAAGGGGCGTAATTAGTGTAAGGCAAATTAAAGATACTGTTTTGCAAAAAGGGTACAAGCCGTATGAAATTGAAAAGTTTTTACAGGAACTTGCTTGGCGCGAATATTATCAGCGGGTTTGGCAAGTAAAAAAAGAGGAACTGTTTACTGATTTAAAACAACCGCAGCCCGATTTTTTACATCATCAAATGCCTACTACTATTGTAAATGCGTCAACTGGTATAAAAGTAATTGATGATCAAATTAATGATTTTTATGGGTCTGGTTATTTGCACAATCATATCAGGATGTATTTGGCAGCTATGGTTTGTAATAACGCAAAATCACACTGGCTAACACCTGCACGTTGGATGTACTATCATTTATTAGATGGCGACCTTGCAAGTAATAGTTGCAGTTGGCAGTGGGTGGCTGGTAGTTTTTCATCAAAAAAATATTACTGTAACCAGGAAAATATTAATAAATACACGCTTACGAGTCAGGCACACACATTTTTAGATGCTAGTTATGAGCATATTGCTACAATGCCCGTCCCTAATGCATTAGAAGCCACAACCACACTGGATTTAAAAACGATTTTGCCTCAAACAGAAGTCCCTACACTAGACACTTCAAAGCCAACCCTACTTTACAATAGCTATAATTTAGATCCACTTTGGCGCGCCTCTGAAAATGTTAATAGGGTACTATTATTAGAACCGTCTCATTTTAATCAATATCCGGTGAGTGAAAAAGTGATGGATTTTATCATTTCACTTTCAAAAAATATTGATGGGATTATAATGTATACAGGTGAAGTAGATGTGCTAACAAAACAATATGAAAATGCGGATCTAAAAATTTCAAATACATTTTTTTCAAAAGAACATCCAGCTTTTGAATATTACCCAGGCATAAAAGATAGTAGAGACTGGATGTTTCCCAACACCGAGGGTTATTACCCGTCTTTTTTTAGTTTTTGGAAAAAAGGAATCAGCACAAAAAACAAAAACTAATTTATTTTTTTACTAGGCCGCCAAGCACCCAAAATTTTATCATTACTGTAAGCAAGTGCTTGCTCGCTCGTTAATTGTTTAGACCAAGAAACTCTTTTTTGTGTATTACCACCAGGTCCTGTGCTATTATACTCGGCGTATCTAGCTGTTAATTCGTTGGCTGAATTTTTCCAATTGTTCCAACCCTCTTCAATAATATGTTGACCCATCCAACAGTCTAAGTAAGTAACACTAGCTGTAGGTGACCACGGCCTTCCAAGAGACACTTTATTGATGGCGCTGTCTGCAGTTAGCTTGCAGCGTTTAAATACAAATCCATAAGGGATAATTGAATTCGTAGATGCGGCTGTTACGTGTGAGTTTTTCTTGCTGTGAATATGACAGTCTTCAAAAACGGCTGTAGCAGCTCCAAAAATAAAATCAGTTGTGCCTTCTATATAACAGTCTTTAAAATACTGCTTGACGCCATTGCCACTTAAAAACAACACATCCTGAAAGCCCAACATTTTGCAATTAAAAAAACTAGCCCTGTTCCCTTCTACCCTTAGTGCCACGGCTTGTCCAGCTGTAAAACCGGCCTGATTGCTAAAACTGATGTTTTGTGCTTGAAAATCATTTCCATAAATAAAAACAGTAGCACAGGTCCATGTGTTTAAGGTGTCACCATCTGGCGTTTTAACACCAGCATGGTTATTAAAATTGATAACGGTCGTATTTACATCTTCGCCAATCAGTGTAATATTTGATTTACTGGCATCTACTACAACCACCTCATTATACACACCAGCCTTCACAAAAATTTTAACTGGCTTGGTATTACCGGATGGAATGGCATTTAATACCTCTTGTACGCTATGGTATTTCGACGAATTGTCTTTTGAAACTGTGTATTCAAAAGATTGTGCAGATGAACAAAATGAAAAGCATGAAGCCAATAAACACAGTAAAATTCTCATAAACATTTTTGTATCTCACTCAAAGTACAAAAAAGTTTACAATCACTTTAATTCAAATAGAAAATTGTTTATTCGATTTTAATTGATTCAGAACCCCTAAATAAACTTCTTCTATTGATAATTCACGTTCAGAAAGATGAGAAATGTCTTCCTCTTCTAAGTTTTCTAATCCAAACTTTGGCATTAGTAGTTCAGTGTTATCTCCAATTTTTTGTGGCTCAATAACGGCTACAAGCTTACTTTGATTTTTTAGATACGGTTTTCGCATATCGTTTAATTTGGAATAAAATTATGTAGGTATTGTTAACTTATTGTAAACTTATTATTTCGTAATTGTTAATTTACAATTCTATCTGCACAGCAACTGCTGGCAAAAGCCTCAGGTTTTACTTTAATATTGAATCCCATTCCAAGTATATATCCCATACTGTCTTTTAGGGCTTCATTACTCTTAAACTGTGGATTTGTATTGATATCGGCATGAATTTCCATTTCTACATGGTGTTCAATAAAAAGATCGCAAAGCTCGTAAGCAATTTCTACGCTTTTGGAAACTTCTAAAAGCATTCGTTCTTTGATATGATACTTTTTAACTGTTTTATCATTATGAATGTACATGAAACCTCCATTGTGTTCTCTCAAAAAAACAATCACGGTAGCAAACTCAGTGAAGTCACCTTTCACTTGACTATCCGTACCAATACACACCTTTAATTTTTTGTTATTTGCGGTTTCAATTTCAAGCACTTTTTTTACAGCTTCTTTAATGTGAAGCTCTATTTTTTCTCCATTTAGTTTACGCCAGCTCATGATTGAATTTTGTATAAAAGTTACTACATTTTCATTTTTTTTGAAAAAAAGGCTATTAAGATTTTGTTAACAAACTCATATATTAAATCAGTTAATATAATTGCCCGCTTTTTGTTACCTTGAAAATAAATTCAACATTTTGTGAATATTAAATTACTTAAAAATAGGTCTGATATTGGTGCAGGAACAAGGGGTTCGGATTTGGGTATCGATGCACTTGAAATAGCTGCTATCAATCAAAACAACGATTTTTTTCATAGACATTTGTTTCAAGACATAGTTACACACAACGAAACGATTTATCAAAAAAATACAAACAGTTTTGCAAAACGAATTGAACATGTAGCAGAGCAGTGTAACCGAGTTTGTGATGCGGTATCAACAGCACTTTTACAAAATTATTTTCCCATCGTTTTATCTGGTGATCACTCATCTGCACTAGGTACTATTAGTGGCATCAAAAAAGCGCATCCAAATAAAAAATTAGGTGTTGTATGGATCGACGCACACGCCGATATGCATTCACCTTACACTTCGCCTTCAGGTAATATTCATGGCATGCCACTCGCGGCAGCACTGGGTTTAGACCATGCGCACATTCAAGTGAATAAAATTTCTGATGATACAATTAGTCATTGGAAGGATTTAAAAAGCATTGGTACCAATGGACCTAAATTAACACCCGATAACCTAGTGTATTTTGGTTTAAGAGATTTTGAACTCGCGGAAAAGCAGGTTATTGAAGAAGCATCTATTTCAAATTATACTGTGGAGCAGCTTCGCGAAAATGGTTTGCAAAAAACGCTTGCTGCCATTATTAAAAAGTTCGAAGACGTTGATGAATTATACATTTCATTTGATGTAGATTCTATGGATTGTGATCAAATATCTTATGGTACGGGTACGCCGGTAAAATCTGGTTTTTTACCAGACGAAATCAATCAAATTCTTGCACAATTACTTTCTACCCAAAAAGTTGTTTGTTTAGAAATTGCAGAAATAAATCCTTTGTTAGATAATAAAGGAAATAAAATGGCTGAAACCGCTTTTCAAATTCTTTCTAATTTTGAACAACAATTAATTGTTTTATAATGACTACACAGGATCTAAATAACACCTCCTATTATATCGCATTAGAAGAAAAGTATGGTGCTCATAACTACCATCCTTTACCCGTTGTTATCGAAAGAGGACAAGGTATATACTTATACGATGTAGAAGGCAAACAGTACTTCGACTTTTTGAGTGGTTATTCGGCAGTTAATCAAGGGCATTGTCATCC
>JBEITL010000118.1:0-5069 GCA_040374915.1 Sediminibacterium sp.
GAAATAGAGCGGCTCTTTTATAAGAAATTGTAAAATTATACTATGGCATAATGATCATAGAAGTAGCGCCATTGATAGACACTAATTCTAAATCAAAAATAAGTGTTTCGCCTGCTAATGGATGGTTCGCATCAAGTACAACAGCTGTTTCTTTTACTTCAACAATAACAACCGGGAAATTTTGTCCGCTGCCATTGCTCATATTTAATTGCATACCCACTTCTGGAACCATGTCTTCAGGGAAACGGTCTTTTGGAAATTCCATCACCATTTCTTCTTGCTTAGGTCCGTAAGCCTGATCTGCAGGAATAGTAACTGTCTTTTTTTCGCCAATAGCCATACCTGTAACGCCATCATCAAAGCCTGGAATTACCATACCGCCACCAACTTCAAACTCAAGTGGTTCTCTTCCTTCCGAAGAATCAAAAGTTGAACCATTTGTTAACTTACCATGATAATGCACTTTTACAGTATCACCTTTTTTAACTTGTTGCATGTTATTTATTTGTAATTGAAAGATTTCGGCAGGGCCGAACGGCAAAAGTACAAACCAAAAACGAGGTTTTGGCAAGTATTTTTGAGTAACTTTCGGGCGTAAATGCCCTAAAAAACACACCCATGCAAAAAATATACCTATTTATACTGGCCCTCGCCTTGAGTATGAATGCTTTTAGCCAAGAAATTAAGCCTGGCGCTTATCAAACCAGCGAATACCTTCCAGCGTTAAAAGGTAAAAGAATTGGGCTATTTGCCAACCATACTGCTACCATTGAAAACAAACATTTAGTGGACACACTGGTAAGTTTAGGGATGAATATTACCAAAGCATTTGGACCTGAGCATGGTTTTAGAGGCACTGCCGATGCTGGTGAAAAAGTAGGTGATTATAAAGATGCAGCAACAGGCATTCCTGTGATTTCATTGTATGGCAAAAAAAGAAGACCAAGTGCCGATGATTTACAAGATGTTGATGTCATGCTTTTTGATATCCAAGACGTGGGTACTCGTTTTTATACGTACATATCATCGTTGGAGGAATTTATTAATTCGGCCATTGAAAATAACAAGCCACTTATTATTTTAGACCGACCTAATCCAAACGGTTTTTATGTAGACGGGCCGGTATTAGATACCGCTTACAAAAGCTTTGTTGGCATGCAACCTATTCCAATGGTTTACGGAATGACCATGGGCGAATATGCTAAAATGCTCATTGGAGAAAAATGGGCAAAAGCTGCAGCGAGCGCAACTACACTTCCAAATATTACGATCATTAAAAACAAAAACTACACCCATAAAAGCAAATACGTTTTACCGGTTAAGCCTTCTCCAAACCTAGGCACTATGGCGTCTGTGTATTGGTATGGCAGCAACTGTTTGTTTGAGGGGACGGTTTTAAGTGAAGGTCGCGGCACAGATTTTCCGTTTGCTATTTTTGGACATCCTAGCTTACCAAAAACCTTGTACAGGTTTACACCAACCAGCAGAGATGGCGCAAAAGAACCAAAATTAAAAGATCAGGTTTGTTATGGCTGGAATTTATCAGGCACAGATAAAGACGTTTTACAAAAAGTAGATGGTAAAATTCAATTGGGTTATTTAATTGAGGCTTACAAGTTATTTCCAGAAAAAGAGAAGTTTTTTATTACACCAAAATCTGGCAAGCCCACCGATTATTTCTTTAACAAACTTGCAGGAAATGATGCACTTCAAAAACAAATCATTGCAGGTGCATCAGAAAAAGAAATTAGAGCAAGTTGGGCAGAAGGCCTGAATGCTTTTAAGAAAATCAGAAAAAAATATTTACTCTACACAGATTTTGAATAAGGGTTAGCACTATGAATACAAAGGATACAGGTATTGTTTTTATGGGAACGCCCCCTTTTGCTGTTGCCTCTTTAGATGCACTTGTAAAAGCGGGGTTTAGTATTGTATCGGTAGTTACTGCTCCTGATAAGCCAGCTGGCCGTGGTTTACAATTACAACAAAGCGCTGTAAAAAAATATGCTGTAGAAAATAACTTACCGGTATTACAACCTACAAAACTTAAAGACCCTGAATTTGTAGAAGCTTTAAAGGTTTTAGATGCGCAGCTTTTTGTAGTGGTTGCTTTTAGAATGCTGCCAGAAATTGTTTGGAACATGCCGCCCATGGGCACTATCAATGTGCACGGATCACTTCTGCCATCATATAGAGGTGCCGCACCCATTAACTGGGCGGTTATTAATGGCGAAAAAGAAACCGGTGTTACCACTTTTAAATTAAAAGCAGCCATAGACACGGGCAATATTTTACTACAAGACAAATTACCAATTAGCGAATCTGATACTGCTGGCACTATTCATGATAAAATGATGGTGCTTGGCGCCAACCTTTTAGTAACGACAGTAACTGGGCTTATCAATCATACATTGGTTGAAAAAGATCAGGAAGCTATTATTAACGAGGATCCTTCCCTATTAAAACACGCGCCTAAAATTTTTACCGAAACCTGCACCATTGATTGGAATAATAACACCGAATCCATTTATAATTTAATTAGAGGACTCTCGCCATTTCCGGGTGCACTTACCAAACTTGACGATAAAATTTTAAAGATTTTTGAATCTAGCAAAGAGATATGCAGTCATGCAAACAAAATAGGATCTGTTAGCTCAGATGGTAAAACCTATTTAAAATTTGCCGCTGCAGACGGTTACATTCATGTGCTAGATTTACAATTAGAAGGTAAAAAAAGAATGCAAGTAGCCGATTTTTTAAGGGGCTATAAAATAAACAGAGAAAATTAAAATTACTGTGTAAGCGCTGATTTTAATTCTTCTAAAGTTGCAATTCCTTCTTTTTTCCAACTTAATTTTCCGTTCTTATATACCATAAAAGTGGGTAGTACCGATGCGCCTAACTCTTTCATTACAGTGGCATCATTGCCACCATCTACTTTTAAGAGGGTATACTTGCCTTGCATCGTTTTTGAAAGCGCATCTAAAATAGGCTCCATTTTTTTACATGGCGGACACCAAGCAGCTCCAATATCTACAAGCACAATGCCACTACTAGCTATCGTTGCATTAAATGCCGCAGTAGAAAGTTCTACTACGCCTCCTTCTCTTACAACTGGCTTACCTGCCGCATTCCAAGCCGTTATGCCACCTTGTAAATTAACCACTTCTTTAAAGCCCTGTTCTTTTAACCAAACAGCAGCCTGTCCACTTCTACCACCAGCTGCACAGTAAACTAAGAGGGTTTTGTTTTTATCTAAATATTTAACACGCTCTTCAAACTGGGCCTTATTGGTCCAGTCTGCTAGCATTACATTTTTTAAATGACTGCCATTATATTCACCTGCCGTTCTTACGTCCAATACTTGAACACCGCCAGCGTTTATTTTTTGCTCAAATGCATTTGCATCTACATTTTGTGCGTTAGAATTACAAGCTAAAAAAAACAATGCAGCAGTTAGCGTGCAAAAAAATCTATTTTTCATATCCATGATTTATGCTTTTAAAATCCGCCACTCTTGCGGGTAATAATTATTGGTTCGATTGGGTAAAATTTTAGCCCATCCTAACCCAAGTCCATTGTAGCGCATTAAATTCCAACCTTTTTCACCACTACAATTAAATTCGGCTCTTCTAAAATACGAAAGCGCCTGCTCTTTATCTAAATCAACCCTATTAAATATATCGAGTGGCAAATAACTTAGTGCATACTCGTGGGCAGGTATAAAATCTTTTCCTTTTAATTCACCAACAGAAACGCCCGCCTTTTTAATATACAACTGAGAAGCAAGCTGTAAAATACTTGATTCGAACACCGCAGGAATTGCTTTAATCATTCCAGATTGTAAAAAAGTTGCAATAGCATCGTTAGTAGGCAAAACCGCTGCTACTTGTTCCTGCATTTTTTTGGTTAATTTTTCGAGAACCGCCTCTTTAGATTTAAAACTCGACACTGCAGTACCTAATTCTTTTTCTTTTTTAAAGGCTGCGATAAAAAAACCTTCTCCCTTAATTTGATCTGGATAAAAGCGGTAGCTAGGTGCCTTAGAAATAGGCGCGGCAGTTTCTACGATGCCTGCGTAATTATTTATATCAATTACTTGAGGCGTTAAACCCATTTCGTTTACCAACCAGTCTGCAATATGTTCATCTTCGTTTGGATCATAAGAACAAGTTGCATAAATGAGTGTGCCGCCGAGTGCCAGCGCCGGTAATGCGTCAGCTAAAATACGCTGTTGCCTTTGCGCGCAAAGTGCCACAAGGTCTGTACTCCATCCATCCATGGCGGAAGGATCTTTTCTAAAAAGTCCACTCCCACTACATGGCGCATCTACTACCATCACATCAAAAAACTGAGGTAGTGATTGAAAATGCGAGGGGTCATTATTTGTAACAACCATATTATGCGCGCCCCATTTACTTGTATTTTCTACAAGTACCGCTGCGCGCTGCTTAATTACTTCGTTAGAAACAACCAGTCCATTTTCAAAATAACTACTTAATAAAGTAGACTTGCCACCAGGAGCAGCACACAAGTCAAGCACTTTTAAACAACTACTATCTCCTACAACTTGCATAAGCGCCTGCCATAAAAACATACTACTTGCGTCTTGCACATAATAAGCGCCAGCATGAAAATTAGGATCTAGTGTAAAAGAAGGACGCGCATTTAAATAATGTCCGTGCGTGCACCAAGGCACTGGACTTGTATGTTCAAATAAAATTTGATCTGGATTTTTATTTGGGTTTACACGAATAGCCGTAACGGTTTCGCCGCTAGTATGCACTGCTTCAAAAGCAGCTTTATTAAATCCTACTACCCCTTCTAAAGTTTGTAAAAATGGTGTAGGTAAAGACAAATTATAAAGATTTAATTTCGGCTACTAATTTTTGTAGCGCAGCTTTTGCATCACCAAATAGCATAGAAGTTTTAGGCTGGAAGAATAATTCATTTTCGATACCAGCATAACCAGGCTTCATACTTCTTTTGTTTACGATTACCGTTTTAGCTTGTTCTACTTCTAAAATTGGCATGCCATAAATGGGAGATGCAGGATCTGTTTTAGCAGC
>JBEITL010000089.1:0-5815 GCA_040374915.1 Sediminibacterium sp.
CATAATCACTTCTTTACCCAAATCTTGGGCTAATGCATCTTGCATGTCTTTGTCACAATTAGAACCTGGAAAAACAACCACGCCAAACTTCATAAAATGTATAGTTATCTGATATAATACAGCAAAGGTAACCCTCAAAAACAGAAGAAAAAGGCTAAATTTTCACCAAATGCCAGTTGTTGATAATTATAAGGCCGAGGGCGGTCCAAAACAGGAAATTAGGAAGTAAAAGGCTTTTGGGGTTACTATAACCATTAGAAATGGTTGCCGAAAGTGGCACGAGGCCCATTAGTAGTATTTGGGCGCCTAAACTGCTAAACAAAAAAGGGCTAATAATCAAGATAAATAGAAGCACCATAATAACCCCCCAGTTTTTACGAATTTGAATAACGAGCCTCCCTACATGTGCTTGCAACTGGTAGAGCCCAACAAGTATGGCAAACAAAATAAAACCAAGGTTAACTAGGTAAAGATTGGACGCGCCAATAAGCGGTGATCCAAAGGTGATTTTTGGCAAATAGCTGGTTGCGGTTGACCAAGCATTATTCAAATACAAAAGCACAAATACAATATAGTAAGGCAGCAAAATACCCAATAACAATACCAGCCACTCGGCTATTCTAAATGGCCTTACCACGGCTAAAGCAAATAGTACCACCACAATTAAAATAGACAACGGATGAAATAGTAAAATAGATATACCTGCAATTAATCCAATGTTAAATAAAAGTGTTTTTGGTTCCGCATTGTTATAGAGCCTGCTTAGTTTAATAAACATCCAAAGTGTCAGCGAATTACTTACCAGGGTTTCTGTTATCAAATCAGATTTCATGAGAAGTCCTGACAACAAAATATAAGTCATGGCAGGCACATAATTAACAGAAGCAAACATGCGCAAATCCTGCATCACCATATTAAGACGAAGTGCCTGTGTTACAAGTAATGCATGAAAAAGAATGACCTGTATGGCAAGAGGTAATGTATATATGTAATGGGCGAGCACATAAGAAAACAAGCCATTTTGTTGACTGGAAACCACTTGTGTGGGCACCAGTTCATCAACTCCATGAAAATGAACGCCGACGCTTAGCAGCAGTACAAGCAATATATTTACAACAGATCTGTCTCTAAATAAAAAAACCATGGAATTCGTTTCGGCCTAAAAGTAAGCTAATAATCAATTTTAGCAAAACAAGTATATCCTCTATATATACATGGCACAATCATTTGTCTTAGTCCAACTTGCTTCGCAAGCCTAGGCATAAATTCATGACCCCGATCTACATTTTTAAAGCCAGGGTTACGGTTAATTCTCCCCTCAGCGGTTAAGGCTTGATTGGTTAACACGTTTTGGTTTTTTTCCTGCATATTAAAAATGAAGTTGAGTTGATCCCCCGTATTTAACATGGTAAATCCTATAAAGTTTTCTGAATTATCGTCGAATTGATTTTTACGAATCATATTACTCCATTCCATATTGCCTTTTGGGTCAAATGAAATAACAGCAATATTTTCGGCGAAGTATCTAACCTGGTTATTATTGCCGAAAAATGCATTATTGCGCCCCCAAGGAGAAAGCCCCATACCCACCGGGCTATTCCATGAATAATAATCCATAGGCGACCAAAATGGAGAGCCATATAAATAATCCCATCTATTAAGCGTGCTTCCTCTAGAGGAAGAAAAAACAGATTCTGAAATCATCATAAAACCACCGTCGCGTCTTAAGATAATATTCTTTAAAAAATAATCATTGAAAGCAACTTTTGCACCATTTTGACCCTTTGCATCTTCTTTAAATTCATCAGAAAAATAAGTACTAGCGTTTAATAATTCCTTGTCTGAATTTTTATCCCATAAAGTAAAATAGATGCCTTCAATATTGCCACGTCTTTGTTTACCAAAAAAAGAAGTGATTAAATAATGCTTGTTTAAATTATCTACTTTAATATGAATGTCATCTAAATAAATACCCTTTACCGCTAAATCAGAAATATAGGCAACATCGTAATTCGCTTTTTTTGTAATCAACGAAACCTTATTGATATTATCATTTTGCTGGGTACCACTCGCTCTCACGCAAATTAAATCGCCATCGTTGTCAAGTGCAAACTCAGCTAAAAAATCGTTGCGCTGTGGCATGGGTAGTTCAATACGTGATTTTCTGATGAGTGAAAAATCTTGATCAAACAAACAGGTTGTTAAAACATGTGATTTTTCATTTTGGCTATTGATTTTAAAAATCATTATTTTCTTCTTGTCTTCACTCACCACCAAAGAGTACAATCTATTAGATCCAATACCATTAGCATCGAGCGTACTATCAAGTTGCATAGGCTCCGATAATAAATTACCATCGCTATCCATTTTTACGGCCATGCAATACACGGTGCTTTTTCGTTGAAACTGATAAATCAAATAAAAGTGATTGGCATACGCTAAAAAGTCGGTTTGCATGAGACGTTCTGGCATATTAAGTTGTTGCTTGCCCAGTAGTTTCATGTCACCGTCAAACACAGAAATAGAATGACTAAAACGGTAATTTTTGTACACCAGTATCTTACCCCCCACTTTACCCAGCACTTCAAAACTGTAAGAACGAGGATCGTCTTTGTCAGGCTCAGAAAAGGTAATTTGCTGAGCTTTTGAGACAAAAGGTAGCAAGAGAACGAGCGTAAAAAGGAATAAAAATGACTTTTTCATACCAAAAAGCTTTAGACCCTCAAAGTTAAGCCCCTTTATCAAGAACTTCCCTTTCAAAAGGCTAAATAAATCTTAAGGTAGTTCCCTATTTATTTGGAACCTGAACTTGTTTTTTACTATACATTTGTGGAGCAAAATTTTACATGCGTGAGCAAGAATATTAACAAAGTCACTTCTGCAGGACTCGTCATTGCACTAGGAATCATTTACGGAGACATTGGAACCTCTCCCTTATACGTTTTAAACGAAATCATTTCAGGTAGAGAAATTAGCGAATTGCTGATCATTGGCGCCCTGTCTTGTATTATTTGGACGCTTACGCTTCAAACCACTTTTAAATATGTGATTCTGACATTAAGAGCAGACAACAAAGGCGAGGGAGGTATCTTTAGTTTATACGCACTTGTAAGAAGACGTAAAAAGTGGCTTGTGATTCCGGCCATGATTGGTGGTGCAGCCCTTCTTGCCGATGGTATTATCACGCCGCCCATTACCGTTACGTCCGCCATTGAAGGACTTAGACAAATTCCTGTATTTCATGACATTACCCAGCAAACCATTGTAACCATTGTAATTGCCATTATTAGTGTTTTATTTTTTGTACAACAATTTGGAACGGCTTCTATTGGTAAATTTTTTGGTCCCGTTATGATGGTGTGGTTTGGTATGATTGCCATTTTAGGATGTACACATTTATTAGATGATTTAAGCATCATAAAAGCCTTTAACCCTTACTATGGTGTAAAATTACTAGCTACCTATCCCAAAGGATTTTGGCTACTTGGCGCCGTGTTTTTATGTACCACTGGAGCCGAAGCGCTTTATAGTGATCTAGGCCACTGCGGTAAAGGCAATATTCGTATCTCTTGGATTTTTGTAAAAACATGTTTGATCATTAACTATTTAGGCCAAGGTGCTTGGTTACTTGCACAATATAAAGGTCAAATTATTCCTGCAGCGGTAATGGCAGATGGCTTTAATCCGTTCATTGGTATCATGCCACAGTGGTTTAAACTAATTGGTATTATCATTGCTGCAGCGGCAGCCATTATTGCGAGCCAGGCATTAATTTCTGGATCCTTTACACTTATTAGTGAAGCCATGCGCCTAAACTTATGGCCTAAAATGAAAATCAATTATCCTACCGAAGAAAAAGGACAATTGTATATTCCGGGCATTAGTTTTTTACTATTTGTTGGTTGCGTGGGTATTACTTTATACTTTCAAAAATCGGCAAACATGGGCGCTGCCTATGGTTTAGCGATTACGCTTTGCATGATTAGCACCTCCATTTTGTTTGCCAACTTTTTGGTAAGCAAACGAACGGCTCCATCCTGGATTTATCTATACCTCGTTGTTTATTTACTCATTGAAAGTTCTTTTTTAATTGCCAACCTAGAAAAATTCATGCATGGTGGTTATGTAACACTTATTGTTGGTGGTGCATTATTTGCTGTGATGTATGTTTGGTTTAGAAGCAGAAAAATTAAAAATAGATACGTTGAGTTTGTGCATTTGGAAGATTACATTCCAATGATTCAGGAACTTAGTAACGACAAATCCATTCCTAAATATGCAACGCACTTGGTGTATATGACCAGTGCCAATAACCACAAAGAAATTGAGCACAAAATCATCTATTCTATTTTAAATAAGAAACCAAAACGTGCCGATATTTATTGGTTTGTACACGTAGACGTTATAGATGAACCTTATACTTGTGAATACTCGGTAGAACATATCATTCCTAACGATATTATTAGGGTTGAATTTAGGCTTGGCTTTAGAATGGAACAGCGCATTAACCTCATGTTTAGAAAAGTGGTAGAAGATTTAGTAACCAATAAAGAAGTGAATATTACCAGCCGTTACGAGAGCCTCGAAAAAAATAATGTGGTGGGTGATTTCCAATTTATTGTACTAGAAAAATATTTAAGTCAAGACAACGAACTTCCTATTATTGAAAGAGTGATTATGAAACTTTATTTCTGGCTTAAAGAAATTAGCCTTGGAGAAGAGCGTGGCTTTGGACTGGATCCAAGTAATGTAACCGTCGAAAAATTCCCATTAATTGTGGCGCCTGTTTCTAATTTAAATTTAAAGCGCACCGATTTTGACGGACCCGACGAAGACACAGAAGATAGTATTGGATAAGCGTTCTATACTTCTTTCAAACTCACTTTTTTAGCAGTTACTTCTAATGCATACTCCATGCCATGCTTGATGGCGTAGTTTTCTTTGTCGTGACTTATTGGAAAATCGAAACAAACCGGATAGTTGTATTCCGCAACAGCTGCTTCAATAATTTCATACACGGTTGCACCAAACGCCGGATCCGAATCTTTGGTTTGTGTAAACCCACCAACTACAAGCCCAGCAAGGTTTTTAAGCATGCCGCTTCGTTTTAATTGAAGCATCATGCGGTCTATATTGTATTTGTATTCCCCAATATCTTCTAAAAATAAAATGGCGTTTTTGGTTTGCAATTCTGACACCGTTCCAACTGCGTGTGCCACGAGTGTTAAATTACCGCCCACTAATTTTCCAGTTGCTTTTCCAAATTTATTATAAGTATGCGTAGCTGCTTTATAATTTGCTTTTTTTCCTTGTAGTGTGTGTTTTAAAGAAAGCACCCACTCGTTATTTGATTGTCCATTATTAAAAGCACCAGCCATGGGTGCATGCAGCGAAGCTATTTTTAATGCCTGCGTACAATGGTTATGGAGTAGTGTGATATCACTAAATCCAATTACCCATTTAGGATGTTTTTTAAACTTTTTAAAATCAAGTACATCAATAATCCTACTCATACCATAACCGCCTCTTCCGCATAAAACCGCCTGCACATTTTTATCATCGAGCATTTCTTGTAAATCTGTGGCACGCGCCTCGTCGGTGGCCGAAAAATAATGATGCTGTGTTCCAAGTGTTTTGCCAATTTTTACCTTATACCCCCAAGCCTCTAGGGTACTAATACATGTTGCTGCTTTTTTAGCCGAAAGGGTGCCTGATGGGCAAACAATACCAATGGTGTCGCCCTTTTTAAGGTAGGGTGGAATTTTGATCATGCGGCAATTTAGCAATTTCAAGCAGTATACACAAGCAGTTTCAA
>JBEITL010000016.1:0-11434 GCA_040374915.1 Sediminibacterium sp.
CCTACAAATACAAATAACGAAACAAAAAAGAGTGCAATAATACCTACGAGTAAATGAACAGGTCTCCAACCTTTTAACGCCCATTGTAATAATGATTCGTAATGATTCATGATCCAAGGAAGTGCTTTGTTTTGGAAATTATGAATCGCATCCGTAATAAAATACCTGTTTAGTACAACAAGTAACATAAACGTGATTAATAGGTTTCCAAAAAATGGAGCACCAGCAATATCTAATAATAGACCAATGCCTATAGCGATCCAAAATCCTTTCTTTTTAAAGATGGCAGATTTAGGTTCTTTGCTATCTGTTTCTGGGTGATTCATAAAATCTACCGCAAATACAGGATTCATAATAAATGCTACAACAAGGGATGCTGCTAGTGTAAATATGAGCATGGTGGGTAGGTACACCATGAACTTGCCAATAATTCCGGGCCAAAATAGAAGTGGAAAAAATGGAGCTAGGGTTGTAATGGTTCCAGCTAGTACCGGTATGAAAACCTCTCCAGCAGCCATTCTTGCTGCACTCGTTACATTTAATTTTCCTTTGCCTTCTACAAAAATACGGTGCGTGTTTTCTATCACCACAATGGCGTCGTCCACAATAATACCCAGGCCAAATAATAGGGCAAATAGTACAATAAAATTGAGGGTAACGTGTGTGCCAACAATTAAATCGGCGCCCGGTAAAAACACAAACGCAACAAACATACTGAGTGGAACAGAAAGTGCCACAAAAAATGCGTTGACAACACCCATAAAAAACATGAGTACAATCAGTACTAGAATAAATCCAATAATGATGGAATTTACAAGTTCATTAAATGAACTTCTAGTTTTAATACTTTGATCTCCGGATATAACAGCTTTTAAATTATTTGGATAAATACTTCCTTTTCCTTCCTCCACAATCTTTTTTACACCATCTGAAGTTTCAATTAAATTTTCGCCACTTCTTTTAATGATATTAAGTGTTACTACGTTTTTTCCGTCTAAACGTGCAAAACTTTCACGCTCTTTGGTGGTGTCCGCAATGGTAGCAATGTCTTTAAGGTAAATAGGAGCCCCGCCTGAATTTCTTACAATAATATTTGCAATGTCAGCGGCTGTTTTGAGTTGGCCCTTTATTTGTAAGGTCCGTTTCATGTTACCTACTTCTAGTAAACCACCAGAGATATCCATGTTTTCTCTTTGAATGGCATAAGTGATATCATCAAAAGTAATACCAGCGCTTTGAGCACGGTAGTTGTCTAGATTAATTTGGAACTCTCTTTCTGGCGCACCCACAATGTCAACTCTATTAATTTGAGATAAATTTTCGAGTTTATCTTTTAGATCGTCGGCATATTTTTTGAGACGCGGTAAATCAAAATCACCACTTAGGTTTACAGACATAATGGGCTGCTCACTAAAGCTAACTTCCAACACAGTGGGTTCGATGGTTAAGTCTTTGGGAAGATCCTGCTTGGCTTTATCTGTTGCATCCTTTACTTTTTGAAGGGCTATTTCGGTTTTCACATCGGTATCAAATTCCACCATGATGGCCGAAAAGTCTTGCTGCGAATTACTAGTGAATTTTTTAATTTTTGCACCAGTAATGCTTTTGATTTGCTTTTCGATAGGCCTTGTTACAAGGTTCTCGATGTCTTTTGGTGAGTTACCTACATATACAGTTTGTACATAAATAGTAGGGATAACAATATCCGGGAACTGTTCTTTAGGCAGTGTAACAAACTGATAAATACCTGCAAGGCTCACAAACAAAATCACCAAATAAATCGATGTTTTGTTTTTGATACTCCAAGTTGTTGGGCCAAACTCTTTGAATTTGGCTTTTATATTCTCTGTGAATTGCATACAATATTTTTATTCGTATTCTAATTATTTACTAGCAAGTACAATTAATTGACCATCGTATAAGCTCTGAAATCCTTCTGTTACAATTTGGTCACCTGCTTGTAAACCACTTTTAATTTCTAATTGATCTTTGTAGAATTCACCAACTGTTACCAGGCGTTTACGGGCAATTAATTTACCTTTTTCGTTACTTGCCACCATTACATATTTACCTGTTTCATCATTTTGCAATGTGTTTACTGGTATGGCAATAGCATTTGAAGCGGTGTAATCTAAAATTTGTACCAGTGCAATTTGATTGGGTCTCAAATCTTTGTCTGCAGCCACTTTAGCTTCAATAAAAAAGCTTCTGCTGTTTGGATTGATAATTTTCCCAACCACAGAAATTGAGGTTTGAATACTCTTTTGTAAATCAGGAAGATTAATATTCAGCTTTGTTCCTGTTTTAACGCGTTGGCTGTAGTTTTCAGGTACTTCTGCCGTTACTTTTAGCCTATTCGTATTCACAATTTTAATTTGTCCAGGACCTGCAAATAGTTCACCCACGCGTACATTCACTTCTTCAGCAACACCATCTACATCACTATATACCGAAGTGAATAGCAATTGCTCCTTACTTATTTTTACTTGCTCCTGCGCGGTTTTTAATTGGTTCTCTAATAATTCAACATTATTTTTTGCAGAAATTAGTTGTACTTCTGTTCCAATATTTTGCTCCCACAAGTTCTTTTGTTTCTGTAATAATGTATTTGCAAAAGACAATTGTGTTTTGAGTGTTTGAAGTCCTTGCTCGGCAGCAATCAATGCTTGACGCTGAATAGCATCATCTAATTTTAAAAGTAGTTTTCCTTTTGGAACAACGTCCCCTCTTTTTACAAATATACCTTTCACTTGTCCGCCGCCACCGCGAGCCGTTACATAGGAAACACTTTCAGATTCAATTTTACCTTGTAAATCTATGTAATGATTGAAGGGTTGAGCAGCTAGTACCGCTGTTACAACAAGCTTTCCTGTTGCCTGGTTGGCAGCTGCTGTATCAAGTGTTGCAATTTCTGTTTCAAGCGCACTTACTTCTTTTTTTAGTGCCGCTAGTTTGTTTTTTTTGTCGTTTAAACTTCCACTTTTTTCGGTTCCGTTACATGCTATAAACGTGACTAGAACGCTAACCAGTGAGATTTTAATGAATGCTTGCATGGTATATATATTTACTTATTATTTTGATTTATAATTTTCCTGTTGCTTTTAAATAATCAACGCGCGCAATGATGGCACTATACATGGCGCCGATATAATTGGTTTGCGCCGTTACTAGATCTGTTTGCGCACCTGTAATTTCCATATTAGAGCCAGTACCTATTTCATACTTCTTTTTGGTTTGTGCGTACACAGATTCTGCTAATTGCATATTCTTTTTTTGGTTATTGAGCGTACTAATCGCAGTTGTGAAATTCATTTTGGCTTGCGTTACTTCTGCGTCAATCGTAATTCTGAGGTTTTGTAATTGATTTTCGGTTTGTTGTAAATCAATTTTAGCTTTTGTGATTCTTGCTTTTCTTGCAAAACCATCAAAAATGGGTGCACTAATGTTGAGGCCAATAAAACTGGTGGTAAACCAATCACCTCCTTTAAAAAAGTCGAACTGATTACGCTGCGCATTTTTTGTATATGCACCAGACATAGCGATTGTTGGCAAATAGCTTAGTTGATACCTTTTAATATTATATTCGTTTAGTTTTTTACCTAAGCTTACCGCTTGAAATTCTTTGCGGTCTGTGTAGTTGTATTCTTGATTGTTTGCAATATCAGTCGTGATTTGATCTTCAGAAATTTTGTCTGTTAAAATGAGGGTATCTTTGACAGGCATCCCCATTAAAGTTTTAAGACCTATATATCCAAGTTCAATACCGTTTGCAGCTTTTAATTTTTCGGTTTGTAAATTGGCAATTTGTACAGCAATTTTATCGAGGTCTAATTTCTCTACAAATCCATTTTTATACAACTCTTTAGAATCATGCTCTAATTTTTGAAGTCTTTCAATATTTGCATCTAATAATGCAATTTGTGTTTTACTTACAACGAGTTGATAATAGATTTTATGAATATTGGTTTTTATCATCTCCTCGGTTACTTCAGCTGATTTTTGCTGAAGCGAAATGGTGGTTCTACGCGCTTGAAGTGCTACAAATACTTGACCATCAAAAAGGAGCTGCTGTAGTTGTATACTTCCATTGACATTGTAATTGGTACCAAATCTTACAGGAATAAAGGTACCTGCAGTGCCACCAAAAATTTCACCAGGAAGTAGCGATACGGGAAGTTGCAAATAGTTGACCCCACCAAGTGTTGCGTTTACACTCGGTAATGCAGAAGCCGTTACCTCTTTGTTGATAGCTTCTTGGCTTTTGATAGCCAACAATGCATTTTTAACTTGCAGGTTGTTTTTGTTTGCGTAATCCACGCACTGTGTTATGCTAAATTCATTTTTAGTTTGAGCAGTGGTTTTATTTGCAAACGCTATGAGCGTTAGAATAAGACCGGCTGCTATCATCCTTTTCGTATTCATTTTCATTTATTTTATTCTTTCTTGCTTATATGTTTCGATTATTTTTAAACCAGCTTGCGTAGACATGCCGTGTAAAAAATTATCGGTTGTTTCGCTGATTATTTGAATGGGGGTAAATTTGTTGGAAGGGAAATGTTCAAAATCGAACATCAAAAACATGTTGGCAAGCCTATACCTGGTAAGCACATCAACATCTATGTCAGCCCTATATAATCCTTCTTGTTTACCTCTTTCGATATTTGCCTTTGTGATCTCGTAGAAGAAGGTGTTTTTATGTGTTCTAAACTTTTCGAAAGCAGTACTATGGTATTTTTGTAAGTCAAACATCACGGAGGGGTTCATGTGTTTGAGCATTTCCTCTACAGTATCGAGGGTTAGAAATATTTCGTGAATTGCATTTTCGCTGATAGCCGCATACTTGCTAAACTCATCTTGGTGCATTTCTATTTCAATGTTGATGACACCTTCTACGAGTGCATCTTTGTCTTTAAAGTACTGATAGATGGTTTTCTTGCTAATACCCAGGTGGTTGGCAATTTCATCCATACTAACGCTTCTAATGCCATATAGCATAAAAAGCTCATGTGTTTTAGTTAAGATTCTAGTTTGCGTTTCCATTTTCTAATTGAGGGCGCAAAACTATGGAAACTTTTTATGTAATCAAAGTTTCCATTGAAAAATAAGCCGTAATTTTGATAAACGGCACTTTGCGCCAACTATCCATTAACTTGCACCCAAATTTCAAGCATGAACACCAGGTATAAGCAGCTTAGAGCGCAGGTTACGCTCAAGCGCTTGCTGCAATTATTTTTTCAGGGTCTAATTGTTTTAGCCCCCATAGCGATTACCTTATGGGTAGTAGTTGGCTTATTTCAATGGGTGGATGGTTTTTTGCCAAATTTGATTAACACATTGTTTCCCAGTGCTTTAGATAAAAATTTGGATGGTTCTTTACGGAAAATTCCTGGATTAGGCTTTGTTGTTGTAGTGGTTTTGGTGCTATTTGTAGGTTGGCTATCGTCTTTATTTGTGGTTGAAAAGCTAGTATCGGTTTTTGATACAGTACTAGAAAAAACCCCTGGCATTAAATTTATTTATTCGTCCGTCAAAGACTTTTTAGAAGCATTTGCTGGCAACAAAAAGAAATTTGACAAACCTGTACTCGTAAATGTTGATGCCTCTGGTGTTTGGCGAATAGGATTTATTACCCAACCAACTACTTCAGATTTTGGTTTGCCCGATCATGTAACGGTATATGTTCCGCACTCTTATGCGATTTCAGGGATTACGTATATCGTTCCAAAGACAAATATTAAAATATTGGATAATGTATCTGCAGTTGATGCAATGAAATATACCGTTTCAGGTGGCGTAACGGATGTTCATGACGATAACCAAGATGATAACATAATCACAGATATCAACAAAAATGAAACTGCATAATTTTAATTCTGGACCTTCTATTTTACCGCCCGTTGTGATGCAAAAAGCAGCGGAAGCGATTATGGATTTTGAGGGTTCTGGTTTATCTATTTTAGAAATTGGACACCGTACTTCTTTGTTTCAAGATGTGATGCAGGAAGCTGTTCAATCTGTAAAAACACTGATGCAAATTGGTGATGATTATGAAGTTTTGTTTTTACATGGTGGTGCTACTACGCAGTTTATGCAAGTGCCCATGAATTTACTTGATACACATGAAACAGCAGCCTATTGTGACAATGGTATATGGGGTAATAAGGCCATCAAAGAGGCAGCTCATTTTGGAAAGGTACAAGTTGTAACGGATAGTACTACTAACAATCATACCCGCATTGATAAAAATTTTATAGTTGATCCTACTGCAAAATATTTGCATTTTACAACCAATAATACGGTAGAAGGAACACAGTGGCACACCCTACCAAATACAAGCGTACCGCTCGTTGCAGACATGAGTAGTGATATCTTTTATGCCCCACGAAACTTTAATCAGTTTTCACTGATCTACGCTGGTGCGCAAAAAAATATGGGTGCTGCAGGCGTAAACATGGTGGTTGTAAAAAAAGATTTGTTAGGAAAAATGACTAGAAAAATTCCTACCATCATGGATTATCAAAAACATATTGCGGCTGGTTCACTCATGAATACGCCACCCGTTTTTGCTATCTATGTAAGTTTATTAACGCTTCGTTGGATTATTGAACAGGGCGGCCTGCCTGAAATGCAATCGCGCAATACTGCTAAATCAAATTTATTATACCAAACCATCGATTCATTACCTGTTTTTGAAGCACGTGTTGCAAAAGAAGACAGAAGTTTAATGAACGCTGTATTCTTTTTAAAAGATCAAAGTTTAGAAGACCCTTTTTTAAGTCTTTGTAAAGCAGAAGGTATGGTTGGGGTTAAAGGATATCGGACCGTAGGGGGTGTACGCGTAAGTATGTACAATGCTATGCCACTATCTAGTGTTCAATTATTTTGTGACCTCATGAAACACTTTGCTTCAAAACATGGTTAAAACTTTTTATAATTTTTGTTTATTGATTGTTTTGGTTGCCTCGTTTAACGCTACAGCCAATGCACAGCAAACAATTGTTACGGGTATTGTAACAGATTTAAATAGTGGCCATCCCATTCCTTACGCTACCATTGTTTTTAAAGGTGGCCGCGGTACAGTAACAGATAGTGCAGGAAACTACAAGCTCGTTGGAACCAACCAAATCGCGAGTATTAAAATTTCTTATGTAGGCTACAAAACGGTCACTAAAAATATTCAAATAGGAAAATCGCAAGTGGTCAATATTATTATGGAAGTAGATCCTTTACTTTCTAATAATGTAACTGTTTCTACCAATAAGCGCGCGCCTTATAAAAATAAAAATAATCCAGCTGTAGACCTTATTAAAAGAGTGATTGCAAATAAGTCACTCAATAGACCGGATAGTTACGATTTTATCCAGTATGACGAATATGATAAAGTAGAATTATCACTCAGCAAAATCCCCGAAAAAATCACCAATAGTAAACTGTTAAAAAAATATCAGTTTTTATTTGATAATCGAGATACTCAAAAAATAGTAGGTAAAACACTGATACCAATTTATTTAGAGGAGCGGTTGTCTAATCATTATTTTCGAAAATCTCCCGAAAAAACAAAAGATGTTGTACTTGCTCAAAAGCGTGTAAACTTTGGAGATTATGTAGATAATGATGGCGTGAGTACCTATTTAAATAGGCTTGTGATGGATATTAATATTTATGAAAACAATATCCCTTTATTCACCCACGAATTTTTAAGTCCTATTGCAGATGCGGCCCCTACATTTTACATGTATTATATTAGGGATACCATAACGGATGCGAATGGTTTAAAATTAGTGAAGCTCTATTTTACGCCACGTAATACCAACGATTTGTTGTTTAGAGGTACCATGTATATTACCCTTGATGGTAATTATGGGGTGCAAAAAATGACCATGTTTATTAGCAAAAATGCGAACGTTAATTTTGTTAGAGAATTAAATATTGATTTGGATTTTGAACAAGGCAATGATAGTAGATATCATTTAATAAAGAGCACTGCTTTTACAGAAGCTGCGCTAACAAAAAATAGTAAGGGCGGTGTATTTGGTGGTCGAACCGTTTCATACAAGAATTATACGATTAATAAAGCATTACCCGATTCGGTTTATACGGGACCTTCACTGGTTATTAAAGCAGATGCTGCAGCTTACAACGAATCATTTTGGAATGCCAGTAGACATGATACTTTAACTAAGGCTGAATCTAAAGTTTATAGTAATATTGATAGCCTCGAAAAAATGCCATCTTTTAGAAGAACGATGGCTGTTGTCACACTTTTAGTGGCTGGCTATACAGCCATTGGACCTGTTGATATGGGCCCAGCTGCCACTTTTTATAGTTTTAATCCTGTAGAAGGATTTAGACTTAGGTTTGGTGGACGCACAACGCCAAAATTGAGTAAACGTATTTATTTTGAAGGCTATGGTGCGTATGGTTTTAAAGATGAAAGATGGAAATATTATGGTGGTGTTACCTACTCTTTAAACAATCAATCGATCTATGCATTTCCAATGCATTTTGTGCGCGCGAGTTATCAAAAAGAAACTAAAATACCTGGACAAGATTTAGAATTTGTGTCGGAGGATAATATTTTACTTTCACTAAAAAGAGGTCTCAACGATAAGTGGACCTACAACAAGTATTTACGAATAGACTATGTGCATGAATTGCCCAGTAGGTTGTCATACACCATTGGATTTAGAAATTGGAGGCATGAAGCAGCTGGAGGGCTCGTGTATCAAACAGTAAAAAATGGACAAACAGCCGTTGTTCCAGAAGTGAATACATCAGAAATTACCGGACAAATTAGATGGGCGCCACACGAGCAGTTTTTTCAAGGAAAAGTATATCGTGTGTCGATGGTCAATAAATATCCTATTCTTACGCTCAATTATACTGCTGGTTTGAAGGGCGTTTTAGGTAGTAATTATAATTACCAAAAACTAAGTTTCACTTTTGATAAACGTTTTTATTTATCTCAACTTGGATTTACGGATATCAATTTTGAAGCTGGCACTATGTTTGGAAAAATCCCTTATCCGTTGTTAAGTATTCCGCGCGCAAACCAAACATATGCCTACCAGCTAAATTCCTACAACCTAATGAACTTCCAAGAATTTGTAAGTGATAGGTATGCGTCTTTATTTGTGGAACATTATTTTAATGGCTTGATATTTAACCGTATTCCGCTATTCAAAAAACTAAAACTGCGCGAGCAATTAGCGGCTAGGGTTATATATGGAAGTTTACGTGATGAAAATGATCCTTCTAAAAATCCTGATTTAATTGCATTTCAAAATCTCAATGGAGCTGTTACAAGTTTCAGCCTCAATCAGGGGCCGTATTTCGAAGGCAGTGTAGGCATTGGAAATATTTTTAAGTTTTTACGCGTTGACCTTGTTAGAAGATTTACCTATACCAACAATCCCTTTATTACCAAACTGGGGATTCGTACAAGATTTAGATTTGATTTTTAATGAAGGGGTACATGTATAACATACTTAAAATTCTTATAGTTGCAGCTATGGCCTTACATAGTTCAAATACAAGTGCAGCTAGTGTTATAGATTCCTTTCCGGTACCTAAAACAGGCCCCAAGCAACTCTTTTATTTACAAAGATCCACCAATAGCAATACCATCATATGCGATCTTAATACCGACGCTAAAGGACAAGTAATTAAAGAAAATCCCGTTCAAGTATATTGGATCAGGTATGATGAGGGCGGCGAGAAAAAAGAATTAAGCTATATTCAACAAACCTTTGCTTACGGAATTAAGCACGAGTTAATGTCAAGCGGCGTTTATAAACTTCATTTTGTTTCTTATAAAAAGCAAGTCTTTTATTTAAAGCGTTCTCCCAAAGACAATCAGTACAAGGTTTATTTTTTGAGGAATAACAAAGAGTTTCTTTTGCAAAAATTATTTGTAAGAATTGATGGTGGTACATTTTGGGTACCCAATGTAATTTATATGGAGATACTTGGAAAAGATGAATATTCTGGCACTCCATTTTCGTATAAATTCAAGCCTTAATTCGTAAGAATTGCCGATATTTGAAGTATGGCAATCATTCAACCTTTTAAGGCTTTGCGACCGCAGCCTCAACTAGCAAAACAAGTAGCTAGTCGTCCTTACGATGTTTTAAATAGTGCAGAAGCAAAAAAAGAAGCAGCAGGTAATCCGGCCTCTTTTTTACATATTACCAAAAGTGAAATTGATTTACCTGAATCGGTAGATATTCATGATGCGCAGGTATACGAACAAGCCAAAGAAAATTTGACCGCTTTTATAAAACGCGATGTACTTTTTAGAGAATCTAAAGACTGCTATTATATCTATCAATTAATCATGCATGGCAGGTCTCAAACAGGTCTTGTTTGTGTAAGTAGTGTGGATGATTATGAAAACGATATCATTAAAAAGCATGAGTTTACAAGACCTGAAAAAGAACTAGACCGCATCAATCATATTAAAACATCAGGTGCACAAACAGGTAATGTGTTTTTAGCTTACCGCAATAATGTTGGGTTAGATGCACTTATTGAAAACTGGAAGAAAACAAAAACAGCGGTGTATGATTTTGAAGCGGATGATCAAATTAAACATACGATTTGGGTGGTTAATGATGAATTGACCATTCAAAATATTTCTTCGATATTTGAAAACGAAATTCCGTGTACCTATATCGCAGATGGTCATCATAGAGCTGCTTCTGCTGCTAAAGTACGTGCCGCTTTAGGTGCCAATGCCGGTAAAAATGCTGATTATTTTTTAACCACTTTGTTTCCTTCTAATCAGTTATACATCATGGATTACAACCGTGTGGTAAAGGATTTAAATGGATTAACACCTGCTGCTTTTATTGAAGCAGTGTCGATACAATTTAATGTTGAGCAGTTATCGCAAGAGCCATTTAAGCCACAAGCGCTTCATGAAATGGGTATGTATTTAAATGGTAGCTGGTATAAGCTTACGTCAAAGCCTGAGACTTTTACTGAAGATCCAATTGGTATTTTAGATGTGACCATTTTACAAAATAATATTTTGGATGGTATATTAGGTATTGTAGATCCGCGTACCGATGCGCGTGTAGATTTTGTGGGTGGTATTCGCGGACTTCAGGTGCTCGCCGACAGGGTAGACAGTGGTCAGTTTGTGGCAGCATTTAGTTTGTATGCTGTTACTATCGATCAGTTATTTGCGATTGCAGATAGTGGAAATGTGATGCCTCCAAAAAGCACTTGGTTTGAGCCTAAATTACGCGATGGTTTATTAACCCATCTTATTTACGAATAGTGTAAACCTGCTGCCATGCATATGAAACGATTGTTTGATTGCCTCGATCACCAGCTAGCTCATTTTCCTAAACAGGATATGTTGGCTGCTAAAGAAAAAGGTGTTTGGACCCCTTATAGTACTGCTAATGTTGCTGCTACCGTAGATGCC
>JBEITL010000101.1:0-5538 GCA_040374915.1 Sediminibacterium sp.
GGAATTTCTTTTTCACCCACCCAAATTTTGCTTTTACTAAACTTATCAATTTTAGCAATTGGAACAATGTAGGAGCGGTGCACCCGAATAAAATCGCGAGCGGGCAACTTTTCTAAAATGCCCTTAAGCGTCATTAAGGTAAGCACTGGAGAGGGCTTCGTATATATTTTGATATAATCGTCGAGTGCTTCGATAAGGTCTACGTCCTTCAAGTTGATTTTCATGATTTCGTAGTTGACCTTTACAAAAATGGAATTGAGTTGTACTTCTTGGGCACTTAAAAACTCGGTATATTCTTTGATTTTATAGGCTGCTTTTAAAAAACGGTCGTATTCAAATGGCTTTAACAAATAATCTACTGCGTCTGCATTAAATCCTTCTACGGCAAAATCTTTATAAGCGGTTGTAAAAACAACCATGGGTTTATTGGGTAAACTTTTGTAGAGTTCAATACCAGTAATGTCAGGCATTTGTATATCTAAAAACAAAGCGTCTACTTTATTTTCTTTTAAATAGGCGAGTGCCAAATCAGTATCACTAAATGTTTTTACGAGTTGTAAAAATGATATTTTAGAACAGTATTCTTCAATAATTTTTAGTGCAAGCGGTTCATCATCTATGGCAATACATGTAATCATACAATTAGCAGTTAATGTGTAAAGAAACTTGATAGGTGTTGTCTTGGCTCGTTATGTTAAGTTGGTGCATGCCTGGGTACAAAAGTGCGAGTCGTCTTTTGGCGTTATTGATACCAATACCCGTACTATCTAAATGGGTTGAAATATTGGTGGCGATTGTATTGGATGCCTCAAATGCAATCTGGTTGGGTGTTGCATGAATTTTTATAACAATGCTAGTAGCCTCTTTTGTGCTAACGCCATATTTAAAAGCATTTTCTACAAAAGGAATAAATAAAAGTGGTGCAATTTGTAAATCATCAGTAATGCCATCTGTATTGAATACAACCGTCACTTTATCCGTTAAACGCATTTGTTGCAGTTCAATATAATTTTTCGTAAACTCAATTTCGTTTTGTAGCGGTACAAAATCTTTTTCTGTTTCAGATAAAATATACCGCATGATTGACGAAAGTTTCATCACAGCAGGCGCCGTTTGTTCACTTTTTATGATGGCTAAACTATAAATGTTATTGAGGGTATTGAAAAAGAAATGCGGATTGATTTGAGATTTTAAAAATGATAACTCGGTATTTAATTTTTCGTTTTCTGTTTCTTTTTTGTTTTGCTCTGAGCTCAACCAGCGCTGCGTTACTGAAATGCATGTCCCAAATGATAAAACCAATAAAAATAAAACGGTATTATAAGGGTCTGCAAGTCTTCTGGATCTTCTGGGTGTTCTGGTCATTTTTTTATCACCCTTAAAGTTTGGGTTAATTACATAATTCCCATTTTGTTCGATGTATTCTGGTGCGGCAAAAATAGTAGCCACTTGTTTGGGTGTAAAAAGGTAGATATTTAAGGAAACAACCACCGATAAAATATACAACCCCCATTTTCTATTGATGAGTAATTTGGGTACTAAATATTGTGTATTGAGGTAGTAAAAAAAGATAATAAAAACATAATTGATAAGAATGGTAGCCATCATATGATCGCTCATATTAAACTCACGAAGTCTTGGGAAGAAAACCAAATAGGGCACCGAAAAAAGGCAAATCCAGGCCACTAAATGGGTGAGGATGTTCAATATTTTTTTATTCTCTTTCAACGTGTTATCAATTAAGGTGTATAAACATAATAAAACTAATGGCGCTACCTTAAACAATAAACATAACTGGGTGAAATAAAAGGCTTAATCGGTAGAGAGTGATCTACGAAAAATGCGTTTTAATTGTTTGGATGGTTCCCGTTGTAGAAAAACCTTCAACAATGGGATTAATAACCACACGACCACCTGCAGCCATTACTTCTTTGGCGCCCACAATTTGATCGGTGGTATAGTCACCCCCTTTAACCAGTACATCGGGTAAAATGGCAGTTATTAATTCGAGCGGCGTTTGTTCATTAAAAATAACAACCGCGTCTACGACTGCTAAATTTCTTAATATAATGGCGCGGCTTTGCTCCTTGTTAATGGGTCTTGTATCTCCTTTTAACTGTTTTACACTGGCGTCACTGTTCAGTCCAACAATTAAATAATCAGCTTCTTTTGCAGCAGCACTCAAGGATGCAATATGGCCTTCGTGTAGTATATCAAAACAACCATTGGTGAAGGCAATTGTTTTGCCTTTTATGCGCCAAGCAGCAACCTGTGTTAAAAGTTTTTCTAAAGAAAACGCTTTCAATTCAATGGCCTCAATTGCTTTCATTGTAAATCTTATTTTTATTATAAATAGGTAAGACAAGTAAGCAGATGCTTCCAACAATGAGTACAATGATAAATTGCGCAAACCATTGTAAGGTTCCATTGGCAAATCCAATTTCAAAAGGTACGCCCATTTTTTCTACAATTTTTGCAATAAAAAACGCGTAAGCGCCAATGCCACCTGGGGTTACAATCATGCCAATGCTTCCAAAAGCAAGTGCCGCAAGTGCCGCATTAAATCCGAGACCAGCAGTGCCAACAGTGGCGCTTAGTCCCACCCAGGTTCCGCCAATATACAGTGCCCAAATTGTAATACTGTAAAAAATAAACAATCCTTTTTGTTGGAGGTATCTAATGCTGGATACCCCTTCCCAAATGCCTTTGATAATTTTTTTAGCAGATACCACAAATGGAAGGTGTCCATTTTTCCGACTCCAAATTTTTAGTACAATAAAAAGGATTACAATACAACCGATTACGATCCCAATTTTTTGCATCGAAAATTGCCCCGACTTGTTTTCAAAAAGTTGTTTAAACAATTCTAGACCATAGGAGGCGATTAAATCTGATTGGGTAAATAGCGTGATGATAAAAACAATACCTAATGATAAAACGTCGACAGCTCGTTCCGCTACAATAGTGCCCACTAATTTTTCGGCGGGTACTTTTTCATATTTGGCGAGTAGGGTACATTTTAAAACCTCTCCCAAACGCGGTATGGCAAGGTTGGCTAAATAGCCAATCATCACTGCAAAAAATGTATTGGGAATACTGGGCTTGTAACCCATGGGTTCCATTAATATGAGCCATCTTAAAGCACGTACAATATGACTAAGTGATAAAATCACAAACACCGGAACCATCAGCCAGTATTGAGCACCTTTTAAGGTGTTCATGAATTCATCCCATTTATTGGCTGGAATTTGTCGCAAGCTCCACCATACTAGAAATAGGCCTAATCCAAAAAAGAAGGCATATTTTAAAATAGCAGTGATTTGCTTTTTCATGATACTTATTAAGGTCCAAACAAATGTAAGGCCTTCTACCATTTAAATGAATACAATTTTTATCATATATATTATATAAATTAATAATATATAAACTTATCACGAATAGCTAAATTTATCAATTTTTTTGCTCAGCGCATTGTGCTAGCTCGATTCCTTATAATTTTCGTACCTTTGCCCTCTTAAATTAGGCTCTAGGTATAAAATTGGTAACTCATGTCTACAAAGAAAAGAATACTGTTTATTGCTACCGAGATGTCTCCTTACTTGGAGTTGACAGAGTTTGCAGAAATTATTACCAAACTAGCCATTAAAAGTAATGATAGTGGTTTAGAAGTTCGCTGTATCATGCCGCGTTTTGGCGTGATCAACGAGAGAAGACACCGTTTGCACGAAGTGGTTCGTTTATCAGGCATCAATGTTTCTGTGGATGAAGACGATTATCCCTTACAAATTAAAGTGGCTTCACTTCCAAATGCAAGACTTCAAGTATACTTTTTGGAAAACGAAGATTTTTTTAAGCGCAAACAAGTGTTTCATGACGAATCAGATACTTGGTTTGACGATAACGCATTAAGAACGGTGTTCTTTTGTAAAGGCGCCTTAGAAACCGTTAAAAAATTTGGATGGCCTCCCGATATTATTCATTGCAGCGGCTGGATGACTGGCCTTATTCCTGCGTACATCAAAACGGCTTACAAAAAAGAACCGGTGTTTGGTAATAGCAAAGTCATTTTTACCATTGGTCAAAATACCTTTGAAAATGAAATAGGGCCAGACTTTATGAAGCAGGCGCTTATTAATACCAACGTTAAAGAAAAGGATTTAGATGCTTTTAAAGCAGCCAATAATACAGCCCTATTTAAAGGAGGTGCTAGTTTTGCAGACGCCATCTCATTTGGTTCAGATCAAATAGAAGCGAGCTTAACAGCCGAGTTTGCAAAAGTAAAAGGCAAAAAAGTAGTTCCATTTAAAGGATGGGACTCGGATTTAACAGAGTATTTAGAATTGTACAACGACCTTGCGGGCAAGTAATTAGACTAACATGCATTCAAAATTTACAGTACGTAATTTTATAGGATTTTTCGGATTGATATTGATGGTATTTATGAGCTGTACCAAAGTTCCTTCCACAGAACTTGGTGCTGGTTTAATTCCAGCCATTGATGGTGTAATTACTAAAGACACAATACTTGATGTGATTACAGATACCTATATGGAAAACGATTCGGTGAGGGTATATAAAAACGACGACCATGTTTTAGGTGCCATCACAAACGATCCTTTGTTTGGAAAAACATCAGCAGCTATGTATTTTGAACTAGCGCCACCGTTTTTTCCTTTCGCCATCCCAGGTGCAAAAGATAGTATTCGTGTAGACTCTGCTGTTTTAATTTTAAGTTACAGATATGCATACGGTGACACGGCTGCTCCACTAAAACTTACAGTTTCAGAAATCGATCCTGCAACACCTCTAAATTCAGGTTACAATTACGCAGCAAATTATCCAGGGGCTTATACATTCAGAACCAAAGGAACACTAGCAGATCCTGTTACCCTTAATATTCCTCGTTTAAAGGATTCAGTAAACAATAGGTATGAGCGCGCTAACAATCAAATAAGAATTAAATTAAGGGCTGATGTTGCAAGAAGGTTTATAAATACCTACGATACAACAAATGCTTATCGTACCGACTCGGCATTTAAATCTTTATTTGCAGGTTTTGCTTTAACGGTTGATCAGGCTGCGCCGGCAAATGCGCTTATCCATATTAATTTAGCAGATACCAATACAAAATTTGCCCTTTATTACAATTCATCATCGGCGGGTGCAACGGTAAGAGATACTTCAGTTACTTATTTTAGATTCAACTCTTTTTCTGGGGGTAATGCCAATTTAATTACGCGCAACAGAGTAGGTGCTGAGATTTCAAAATACACGGCTACTACCAATAAATCAGATTCAATTGTATATGTACAATCGGGTCCAGGTGCGTATGTGCGTGTAAGAATTCCTGGTCTTAAAGGACTTAGTAACCGAATTATTCATAAGGCCGAGCTTATTGCAGAGCAGATCCCTGACGACGCCAATTTGTTAACTACAGACGCCTACATGGCTCCGCCAAGGTATTTGTTGCTGAGTGCTATTGATACCGTCGAAAATAGAAAATACAATATTCCTAACGACTATATTTTTTCGCCTAAC
>JBEITL010000204.1:0-3068 GCA_040374915.1 Sediminibacterium sp.
AATCAGAAGCTAATTCAAAAGCATGGTTTTCTGCAAGGTCAATGTAGTTAGCGATTTGTTGGAAACCAACTTCATTTCTAACAGTAACCTTAGAAGAACCAATATCTAGTTTGTTACCTCTTTTAGAAACGATAGCGATTACACCGTTTGCCGCTCTTGAACCATAAAGTGCAGATGCCGCAGCACCTCTTACCACTTCCATGGCTTCAATATCGTCTACGTTGATGTCTGCTAAAGAACCATCAAGGATAACACCATCCACTAAAATAAGTGGAGAAGAACCAATACCTAAGTTGTTGTCACCACGTAACAAGATGTCAACGCCAGCTCCTGGAGAACCAGAAGTCATGCTAACTCTTGCACCGGCAACTTTACCAACTAGTGCACCTGCTGCAGAAACAGCTGGAACAGCACTTAGTCTTTCTTCACCAACTCTTGTTACAGATACGGTCATTTTTTTCTTTGAAGTGGCACTGGCAACACCCGTTACAATTACTTCATCAAGCGCACTTGTTGAAGGTTGAAGGGTAACAGTCATTCCTTTTTTAGCAGCAACCTTTGCATCGGTATAGCCAACATAAGAAACGGTAAGTGAAGCACCTACTGCTACTCTAATACTAAATTCACCATTACCGCCAGTTAGTGCGCTAATGTTTCCAGATTTAACAGTTGCTCCAGAAAGTGCAGCGCCTGAATTAGATAGTACTTTACCATCTATAACAGTTTGCTGCGCTAACGCATACTTACTTGATGTAAGCATGAGCACTGCAACCATGAAAAATAAAAATTTTCTCATTTGCATATTATTTGGTTAAAAAATAAGACCCTAAGTTAAGTAATAATTAACTAATTGTTAAAACTTTTTAACAATTGATTGTATTTCATTCATTTTCAATTAATTATAGCCTAACTAACGATTGTTTTTTAGGATTAAGCGGTAATATAAAAGGATGAATGGTAAAAAAATTATGCTTTTATGAAGTGTCATTTTAGGGTACTTTTGCAGCATGTTAGTACTCGACGGAAAAATAGCAGCAGCAGCTGTAAAAGCTTCATTGCAAGCGCAAACAGCAGCACTTGCTGCAAGTGGTAAAAGAGCACCTCATTTAGCAGCTATATTGGTAGGTAATAATGGAGCCAGCGAAACCTATGTAGCAAGCAAGGTTAAAAACTGTGAAGAAACTGGCTTTATTTCGTCACTCATTCGATTAGAAGAAACAGTATCTGAAGATGTTTTGTTAGAAACCATACAAAAGCTCAATAACGACAATTCTGTAGATGGCATTTTGGTACAACTTCCTTTACCCAAACATATTAGCGATCAAAAAGTAATTGAAGCCATTGATCCTAAAAAAGACGTGGATGGTTTTCATCCAGTAAACGTTGGAAAATTAGTACAAGGCCTCGAAACCTTTATCCCTGCTACACCTTATGGCATCATGCTACTTCTAGAGCATTTTAATATTGATACCAAAGGCAAACACGCTGTTTTAGTGGGGCGTAGTAATATTGTGGGAAGACCCATGAGTATTTTATTAAGCAGTAATGTGAACAAAGGCAATTGCACGGTTACTATTTGCCATTCACATACACCCAACATAGAATCATTTTGTAAAGACGCCGACATACTTGTTGCCGCACTTGGTAAACCCGGATTTATTACTGCCAACATGGTAAAACCTGGCGCAGTAATTATTGACGTAGGTATTACAAGGGTTGCAGACGCAACAACCAAAAGTGGATTTAGAATTAAAGGCGATGTGGCCTACAACGAAGTAGCAGAAGTAGCAAGTGCTATTACACCCGTACCAGGTGGCGTAGGACTTATGACCATCGCAGGGCTTTTAAAAAATACCATGCAAGCTTATTTGCAACACGCTTAATTATTACATGAACGAATCAACCATAGCCACAAATACATTACCCGTGATGGAGTATTTTTATACCCTCCAAGGCGAAGGCTATCACCAAGGTAGAGCGGCCTATTTTATTAGACTAGGCGGTTGTGATGTAGGCTGTGTGTGGTGTGATGTAAAAGATAGTTGGGATGCTAGTAAGCACCCTTTACAAACCGTTGATTTTTTAGTGTCTGAAGTACAAAAAACACCCGCCAAATTAGTAGTAATTACAGGTGGTGAACCATTACTTCACAATTTAGATGCATTAACCACGGCGCTTCAAGCTGCTGGTTTTGAAACCAATATAGAAACCTCTGGCTCATCACCATTATCTGGTAGTTGGAACTGGATTTGTTTATCGCCTAAAAAATTTAAAGCACCATTAGATCATGTGGTAGAAGTAGCACAGGAATTAAAAGTGGTGATTTTTAACAAACATGATTTTGAATGGGCCGAAACCTTTGCGGCCCAGGTGCCTCCTTCTTGTAAATTATACTTGCAACCCGAGTGGGAAAAAGCGTCTAGTATGCTTCCTTTAATTACAGCATATATTAAAGAAAACCCAAAATGGGAACTGAGTGCCCAACTGCACAAATATATTAACGTACCTTAATTGCATGAAGCAAAAAAGTAGGTTTAGGGGTCTGATATTTTGTTGTGCTTTTATTTTAATGAGCACTTTTGCGTTTGCGCAAACACCGCGTCAATCTAGTAATCCTAAAGCTTTAAAAAAATACAACGAAGCCCTTGTTGCGCTCGAAGACAACCGCAGTGCCGAGGGTATTGCGCTCCTTGGGACTGCTTTAAAAATAGATTCTAATTTTATTGACGCCTACTTATCACTAGCAGGTGCACTTGGCAATACCAAACAGTATAAAAAAGCAGTTACGGTGTATGATCGCGCGCGTTTAAAAGACAGTATTTATTTTACACCTTATTTACTGCCCTATGCTATAAACCTTGCTGGGCTTGGACAATTTGAAGAAGCACTTGTCGCCATTCGTAATTTTCTAACACTCGACGGATTAAGTGGACGCAGTATAAAAGCTGCGCAGTACCGAAAAAAAACATTTGAATTTGCAGTTAGCGCTGTGCAAAAAAATAAAAATGCTTCCTATGTTTTTGCTCCAAAAAATTTAGGCGACAGTGTTAACTCTAGATCTTCCGAAT
>JBEITL010000212.1:0-2902 GCA_040374915.1 Sediminibacterium sp.
GTAAAAATCTTTTGCTATTTCAAAGGTTTCAATACCTCTTGATACCAATATGCTACAAATGGTTTTATTGATGGACAGAGCGGCTTGTAAGGCCTCCGTTTTAACTGCATCGGATGCTACTATCGTCCACCTTTTTTCCATTAGTATTTTCTATCGGTTGTATACCTTACAAGTTCTTCTAGCGCCTCACGCACTTCTGATGCAGGAAAGCTGTGTAGTATTTCCAGGGCTTCGTCTCTGTATGCAAACATTTTATTTGTTGCATAGGTAATGCCTCCAAAATTTTCTACGGCGTCTAGTACAAAATCTACTTTATCTTTTTGGGTATTTTGATTTTTGATGATGTAAATTATTTTTTTACGCAGTGCCGCATCACAGTTGTTGAGCGTATAAATAAGTGGCAGCGTTAATTTCTTTTCTTTGATATCATTGCCCGTTGGTTTTCCAATGGCTTCACTGCTGTAATCAAATAAGTCATCTTTGATTTGAAAAGCCATGCCCACTTTTTCTCCAAAGAGACGCATTTTTTCGATGGCTTCATCATTTTCAAAAGTGGTAGAAGCGCCTGCTGCACATGATGATGCAAGTAGCGACGCTGTTTTACCGCCAATGATTTCGTAATATATTTTTTCGTCTAAATTGAGTTTGCGCGATTTTTCCAATTGTAATAATTCACCTTCACTCATGAGCCTTACCGCAGTAGAAAGTAATTGAAGGACGCGGTGGTCTTTGTTATCTAGAGAAAGTAAAAGGCCTTTTGATAATAAATAATCACCTACTAAAACGGCGATCTTATTTTTCCATAAAGCATTGATCGAAAAAAAGCCCCTGCGTTCGTTCGCTTCATCCACCACGTCGTCATGAACAAGGGTAGCCGTATGTAATAATTCAACAAGTGATGCAGCGCGGTAAGATGAATCATTAATATCACCCCCTAATTTAGCACTCAGTAGCACAAACATGGGGCGCAGTTGCTTTCCCTTTCGGCGCACAATGTATTGCATGATGCGGTCTAGGAGCGCAACCCTGCTTTTCATGGCTTCCCTGAAGTGAACCTCAAACAGCGCTAATTCTTTTGATATTACTTTTTTGGATAATTCCATCGCTTATTGGGCTGCAATATAGACAGGATTGGGCAGAATTTAACGAACTAAAAGCAGCGAAATGCCCGTCTGACACCTCTTATTCTCGTATTTCTCCTAGTATTTATACTTTTAACAATGTATATAGGATAGATAGTTCTTGGTTCTATGTTATTTAGTTTATTTTTGTATTATAATTAATTCTATAAGTTATGGTAAGCATGAAAAATGTTTTAATGGGCGCACTAGCACTCCTAGTTAGTACTGTTGGTTTCGCACAAACAGATTTTGGATGGGATTGGAGAGACTCTTCTAAAGTGGCCGTTAAAAACCAGCCACAGCGCAATGAGTTTATCAATAACGTATTTCCTTACCCGGCCAAGCCGCGCAGTCAGTGGGAATTAGGCTTTGGCTTAGGTGTTGCTACCATATCTGCCGATGTTGCCTCTAAAGCAGGTTTTGGTGGATCTGTATCTGTAAGAAAAGCACTTAACCATACTTTTTCATTACGTGCTAGCATTGCCGATTTAAATAGTTCTGGCGAGCCAAATGCGTATCAAATTACTCAAAATAGAGTACCGTTTAAAACCAGAACGCGTCAATTAGGCTTCGATGTTATTGCATCGCTTAATCCGCTTAGCTATTACAGAGCCAATCCAAAAACAAATGTGTATGTATTAGCAGGTTATAGCCTTACAGGTTCTAGGGTGATGCACAAAAAAACGCCGGCAGGTGACTATCGTGTTTTTTATGGTGCTGGTCTTCCGGACATTGAAGAAGGTTTGTTAAACACTGGATTAGGCGTTACCATCAATGATAGACAATCATATGCTATCTACAATAGCTTTAGTGCTGGTGGTGGTATATCATTTAAATTGAGCGATGTGTTAAGCGTAGGGTTAGAACAACGCTTTACGTTTTCTGCTTCAGGATATGATTATTTAGATGCTGTAAAAGCGGGCAATAGCAACGATTTTATTGGACAAACATCTGCTAGAATCAACATTAACCTAGGCGACCGTTCTAAAAAAGTAGCACCGCTTTGGTGGCTTAACCCTAATAATTATTTATATCAGGAAATCAACGCGCCTAAGCACATGAAACTACCAAAGGTTAAATTACCTGACGTAGACAATGATGGCGTTACAGATCAGTTTGACCTAGAACCAAACACACCAGCAGGTGTTGCAGTTGATGCACACGGTCGTGCTAAAGATACAGACGGTGATGGTGTTCCAGATTATAAAGACAAAGAGCTTATCACCCTTCAATCTTGCTTCCCTGTTAACAATGATGGCGTAGGTACTTGCCCAGAGCCAGCTTGTTGCAAAGAAGTAAAAGAAATGGTAACCGGCTTAAAATCGGGTGGATCTCTTTGTGATATTGGTGAATTATCTACCATCGTTTTTGATAGAAATAAAGCCAAGCTTTCTAAAGAAGCCACAGAAACTTTAGCGGCCGTTGCAGCTAAAATAAATGCCAATCCAAATTGTAATATCCGTGTATCTGGTTATGGCTACACGTCAAAATCTGCGCAGCAATTAAGTTGGGATCGCGTTACAGCTGTTATCAAATACTTAACTGAAAAGCAAGGTGTTTCTGAGAGCAGATTTATCTTTAACGCAGGCGCAATAGGGAATGAGCTTATTGTTACCTTGTTTGGTACTACCGAAGCTGGCACTGGTTCAACAAGTGCTCCGCACCCTAACTTAAAAAAATAAGGCTCAAGAAAATTTTTATAAAATGCAAAATGCCCCGCGTAGCGGGGCATTTTTGTAGGGTAAAATTTTTTGTGCGCAAAATATTAATCAGTAGGCAAA
>JBEITL010000010.1:0-13141 GCA_040374915.1 Sediminibacterium sp.
AACATAATAGTTCAGGTAAGGCTCCAATACGTTTTCAACGGCTGCCCTAAATTCTTCTTTCACATAAATGATATCAGAAAGTATCGGTGCCGAATGGTTCCAATCAGGATTGTTGTGTAAAAATTTAATGCTCTCCGGATATCCTTCCATGGAGTCCATTAAACTTTTAAGTAGGTTATATTCGTTACGCTTAGCGTCTAATTTTCTATTCTCTTCGGCAAGTTCTGAACGAAGCACTTCAAGCGCCTGCTGCGTTTCAAAAATACTTGACTTTGTTTTTTCTTGGTGTGCTTGTAAATCAGCTAAAACATTGCGTTTGTCAACTAATGTTTCTTCTTTTTCTACAAGTGCTTCCTGCAACTGTGTTAATTGAAGTGAACGTTGAGATTGTTCATCGGTTAACTGGGTTTGTGCGCGTTGTAAATTTTGAATAGACGTATCTGCTACTGCTACCTTTTTTTCGGCATCAAACTGATTACGCTGTATTTGTTGGAACTGACTTCTTAAAGCATCCACACCTGATCTTCGCTCGTCAAAACTACGGCGCTTGTTTTCGATATCAAGCTTTGCATTTTCTACGGCGTCTTGTAACTCCGCTAATTTAGCTTCTTCTTCCCCAACCTGGATTTGGGTGTATTCGATAGAATCACCAATGGTTTTAACTTGGCCGGTTGCCTTGTCTAAAAACTCTTTTAAATTGGTTTCTTTTTCTTTAAGGTAATGTAGCTTTTGAGTGGCTAAGTTTTTGTCGTTTTCTTTACCACGTAAATTTTGCAAGAGGTCGTTAAAAGCCTGTTGCATGCTCTGAAGCGCACGCTCTTTTTCAATAAAGCCCACTTTCTCCTGCTCAAGCGCCGCTTCTTCAACAGCAATCTCTGCTTCTAATTGTACGCGCTTGTTAACCTCAAGGTCTTGCTGTTCGTTTAATTCTTTGTAAGTGATGTTAAAACCTTCAAGCGCAGCTTTAGCAAGCTCGATAGAAACCTCTCTAAACTCACCCTTAATTTCAAAATATTTTTCTGCTTTTTTAGCCTGGTTTTCGAGGGTCTTTAATTGGTTGTTGATTTCAAACAACAAATCTTCGATACGTGCTAAATCTTGTTCGGTTAGGTCTAATTTATTTTTAGCTTCCTTTTTTCTGGTTTTGTAGATAGTAATGCCAGCCGCCTGCTCCAACATTCTTCGACGGCTATTTTCTTTATCCTTGATGATATCATCCACCATGCCTAGTTCGATGATGGCATAACTATCGGTACTCACACCCGTATCCAAAAACAAATTGTGGATGTCTTTTAAACGACAACTCACGTCGTTGAGACGGTACTCGCTCTCGCCGTTTTTATAAAACCTGCGCGTAACGGTTACGGTGCTAAACTCGGTAGGAAGCAAATTTTTAGTGTTTTCAAAAGTCAAACTCACTTCAGCTAAACCACTTGCACTTCTTGTTTTACTACCATTAAAAACGAGCGCGTCGAGATTTTCACTTCTTAGTGCCGATATTTTTTGCTCACCAATAACCCATCTAATGCTATCGATAATATTACTTTTACCACAACCATTGGGCCCAATAATCCCAGTGATCCCTTCGTCAAATGTTACCACTGTTTTGTCAGCAAAACTTTTGAACCCTTTGATTTCTAACGATTTTAATCTCACTTTTCAATTCTTTTATACCCGCGAACTTACATTAAAACGAGTAGAAATTATAGTAAAAATTATAGGCTTGTGCATAAGACGTGGAGAAGTTAAATTCAGATATATTTAATTGACAATAAGATAGTTATAACCAACTATATTTCAATTAATTACAAGCTTTTGATAGAATAAATAATGAGGTTAGTTTCGTGGAAAAATATCTTAGAAACCTGATTGTAAAACAGGTCGTTTGTCAATACAAATGACCCTTTTAAAGCCTATTCAGTGAACAATCAATGGCGGTGCTTGTTGTTGGATATATACCCCCATGCAAAAAAGCCTTAACGTCATATCCGGACATGTACCCTGCCCAAACACCCTTGGAGATGCGCAGCAAACTTACTGGCTTTTAGAGGCGCTGTCGGAGGCAGGTATCGAGGTGGACCTGTTTACTTTTTGTGACCAAGACAGCGCTTTAGATACGCCTAATCACCCAAGCATTAACGCAGCCAACCATCCGCAACTATTTAAAATTTGTAGAACTGTCACAACGTATACCATCAATAAAGGGCATCGAAATTTTTCATTTTCGGCGCCCTATGCAACTGGTAAGTTCCTCAACCAAATGCTCATTCAACACCTTGCGGCCAACAATTACCCGATTCTAATCGAAGGCATGGGACCCGCAGGCTTGGCTTTATCTAAAGATTTGGAACATAGAAAAATTTGGGTGCGCATACTAACCTATGCACCCAGTTATTTTAGGTACCTGCAAGAGCGTAGCATTGCGCCATTAAAAAAACTCTTTTATCAAAGAGAGTCTATACTCTACAAAAGAATACTCAAAAAAATAAACCAACGGGTTTCTTGGATTGCGACATCTGGCGCAGACAAAAAAAATCTGGAAGACCTTTTTTCAAATGGGAATATTCAAATTTTAGCTCCATTTGCATCAAGCAGCAATAATATTTCATCCAAAACTGGACTTGGCAATTATTGCCTCTTTCAAGGCAACTTATCAGACGCTGCAACACACAAAACGGCAAGCTGGCTATTAACGCATGTATTTCATAACCTTAAAGTCCCGTTTGTAATTACCGGCAACAACCCCACACCATCATTGGTGGCGCTCGCCCACAAGCAGCCACACACCTGCATTGTAGCCAATCCTTCAAGTGCTGAGCGCCAAGACATGATTGAAAAAGCACAAATAATTATTCAACCTTCCTTTATCAAAGAGGGCGCTGACGAAGCGTTATTAGAGGGTGTAAAAAAAGGAAGACACTGTTTAACAAACAGCAAAACAACAAGCAGCCATTTGGGAACTTGCTACCATCAAGGCGCATCTGCTAATGCGTTTCAAGAAATCATTATACAGCTCTATCACCATCCATTTTCTGAAGAAGAAATTGAAACAAGAAAAAAACTCATAGCCACCGAAAAAACAAATGTGGCATTGGCAAAAGAATGTGTCACCATTATTTGGGACTAATCAATTTGATGCTGCAATTCAATTACAATCCAGCACTATCCAACACTCTACCGCCCTCGGTTTTTAAAATACGAGAAGGATATCTATTAATCACAATAAAGTCGTGGGTGGCCATTATAACAGCGGTTCCGTAATCTTTTGCAATTTGAATAAGCAGCTGCATAATCTCATCACTGGTTTCCGGATCTAAATTACCGGTAGGCTCATCGGCTAAAATTAGTTTAGGTGAGTTAAGGAGCGCTCTAGCAATATCAACCCGCTGTTGTTCTCCACCACTCATTTCAAAAGGCATCTTAAACCCTTTGCTTTTTAGGCCTACTTTATCTAAAACATCATTGATTTTTTCTTCAATCAAACGCTCATCCTGCCAACCAGTTGCTTGCAAAACAAAGCGTAAATTTTCATGCACATTTCGGTCAGTTAACAACTGAAAATCTTGGAATACAACACCTAAATTTCGGCGTAAAAATGGAACTTTTTTCCAGTCCATGTCTTTTAAGTCAAAACCAACCACAGAGCCTGTTCCGTGTTGTAAAGCCAATTCGCCGTATAGTGTTTTTAACAAACTACTTTTACCGGTTCCGGTTTTTCCAACAAGGTACACAAACTCACCTTTTTGCACGGCAAAATTTACATCATCCAATATTAAATTATTGCCTTGATAAATTTTTGCTTGGTTAATGGATACAACTGTTTCTGACATAAAAATATTTTAGTATTCAAAATCTATAATACCTGTTGACGTATGTAAATGTAAACTTGATTGAGCCGCCGCTTCTACGCGACCTACAATTTGAGCGTCGATATTAAACGCAGCAGCGGTGGCAATAAGCGCCTCTGCTGTTTGTTGATTGGTAAAAATTTCTAAGCGGTGACCCATGTTAAATACCTGATACATTTCTTTGTTATCTGAACCCGCATTTTCCTGAATTAAATTAAATATAGGCGGCGGTGTAAACAAATTATCTTTAATAATTTTTAAAGTAGTAGGCAAATATTTCATACACTTGGTTTGTCCACCACCACTACAATGTATCATCCCATGGATATCATTAAAATGTGTATCTAATATCTTTTTTACAAGTGGTGCATAGGTTCTAGTAGGACTCAATAATAGTTTACCAATGGTGATAGGATCCGCAAACCCATCAATAGCAAGGGTATCCGTCATTTTACTTTTTCCTAAATAAACAACTTCCTTATCAAGCGTTGGCTCAAATGTTTCTGGATATTTATCGGCATAGTAATGACTAAGTACATCATGTCTTGCACTGGTTAAACCATTGCTCCCAAGTCCACTATTATATTCCTTTTCATAAGACGCCTTGCCCGAACTTGCAAAACCAACAATCACGTCACCAGCACCAATATTTTGATTGGTAATTAATTTTGATTTTGGCCATCTACTTTGCATGGTTCCGTTAACAGCGATGGTTCTTACCACATCCCCTACATCGGCAGTTTCACCACCTAAATAATGGACCTTTACGCCATAACTAGCGAGTGTATCAAAAAAAGATTGTGTGCCGTTAATAACAGCTTCTAAAACGGCACCAGGAATAACTTTTTTATTGCGATCAATGGTAGATGAAAACAAAATATTGTCTGTTACACCCACACAAAGCAAATCATCTAAATTCATGGCAACGGCATCAATCGCAATGCCTTCCCAGACAGTCACATCACCGGTTTCTTTCCAATATAAATAGGCTAAAATACTTTTGGTACCCGCCCCATCTGCGTGCATGATATTGACATAATTATCATCACCCATTAAATAATCGGGGTACATTTTACAAAAAGCATGCGGATACAAGCCTTGATCTAGCTTTTGAATAGCTGCATGCACTTCTTCCTTTTGAGCCGAAACCCCTCGTTTAGCGTATAAAGACATTGATATAGAATAAATATGAACAAAAACCGGTATCCATGGCAAAGGTAAGCAAAAGACAGAAAGAGTACCCTGGCAAATGGCCTAAGATTGGAATTTCGGGCTTATTTTTGCCGCTGATTATGAAAGTCCACTACGAACTAGCTCCCTCTTTACCAACTTTTAACAATGCCGTACTTACAATTGGCACTTTTGACGGGGTACACAAGGGTCATCAAAAAATATTACAACAACTGAGGGAAACCGCTATTGCCGTTCATGGTGAAACGGTCATTATCACATTTCATCCCCACCCACGCAAAATTGTATCCTCGGTTCCGGGCGATGTAAAACTATTAACCACGCTCCAAGAAAAAATAAGTTTACTAGAAAAAGCGGGCATCGATCACTTGGTCGTAGTCCCTTTTGATCATCATTTTTCTAACTTAAGCGCAAGCGCATACATTACAGATTTTATAGTAGCATTTTTCAAACCACACACGGTTGTTATTGGTTACGATCACCGGTTTGGTAAAGGCAGACTTGGCGATTTTCAATTACTAGAGCAACTGGGTTTAGAAAATGGTTTTGTAGTGAATGAAATATCGGAGCAAGTGCTTCAAGAATCGGTAGTGAGTTCTACAAAAATAAGAGCGTCTATTGCAGCGCATGATATTGAAACCGCTAATATTTTTTTGGGCTACCCTTACTTTTTTGATGGCCTTGTAGTAGAAGGAAATAAAGTAGGCAGAACCATTGGCTATCCAACTGCTAATTTACATATCGCACCCGAAGAAAAACTCATTCCAAGCGATGGCGTTTATGCCGTACGCGTTACCATCAATGACGCAAAAGAAGTATACATGGGCATGATGAATATTGGTGTTAGACCTACTATTGATGGCAAAAAAAGAGTGGTAGAAGTAAACATCTTTGATTTTGACGCCGACATTTATGGTGCACAAGTAAAAGTAGAACTCTATTATTATTTGAGGGGCGAAGTAAAATTTGATGGATTGGAAGGATTAAAAGCACAGCTACTGCAAGACAAAAATAAAGCCACTACTTTATTAAAAAGCAATTGAATCAATCAGTTATTAAGCAATCATTTTAACGGCTAACTCTTTTAATAAGCCAGCATCAGAAGTGCCAGCATCGTGCACGCCAATACTTCGTAAATTATATTGATGCAATAGCAGCAATACTTTTTCAATACCCTCATAATCATAACGGCGAGCAGTAGCGATGTATTCTTTTACAAAAAAAGGATTCACCCCAAGTGCAGCAGCTGCAGACTGTTCTGTAATATTTGGTAAGCTGTACAACATAAACACTTTACTGAAATAATTATAAAGCGCAGGTAGTATCATTTGAATGGGTGCCGCTTTAGGATTGGCCTCAAAATAATGAATGATTCGAATGGTTTTCGCAAGGTCTCTTTTACCAAGTGCATCTTGAAGTTCAAACACATTAAAATCTTTACTGACACCAATATATTTTTCAATATCGTCTTCTGTAATATTTTTTCGGCCCGCTAAATTCACTGCTAACTTTTCTACTTCGTTTTGAAGTCTACTCAGATCATTACCGATATGATCTACCAGCAAATGAAGCGCCTTAGGTGCAATGGTTAATTGATGAGAAGCCACCATTTGATTCACCCATTCAGGCAGCTGGCTATCATACATTTTTTTAGTAGTTAGCATCTCCCCTTTTGACTTTAGGGTTTTGGCTAATTTAGAACGGCCATCTACTTTTTTTTCTTTAAAGCTCACCACAAAAATGGTAGAAGCCAACGGATTGTCTATGTAAGATTCTAATTTTTCGATATCACGCATTTGCTGCGCTTCTTTTAAAATAACGACTTGCTTTTCAGCAAACATGGGATAACGCATACAAGCATTTACCACTGATGACCAATCGGCATCTTTACCATAAAAAATGGATAGATTAAAACTTGCTTCAGACTCGGGTAAAATTTTATGCTCGGCATAATGCACCACTTGATCTATGAAAAAGGGCTCATCCCCTTCGAGCCAATAAATAGGCTTAAAGTTCCCTTTTTTCCAATCAGCAATGATTTTATCGGCAGACATACTGCAAAGATGCTAGAAAATCTTATCAAATTGCTAAAACTATCCTGGTTTCAAGCGATTTTATTTAATTTGCAACAAAACAAATCAATATGCCAGTAAATAACGGAAACAATAGTAACAATAAAGGGATTATTCTTTTTTTAGTTTTAGCCCTAATAGGTAGCTGGGCATACTTTTTATACAGCAAAAATCAGCATCAAGACACGGTTTCCCTGATGGAAACTAAAATCCAATTTGTTGATAGCAGTAGAGGCGCCATCCAAGAAGCATACGATTTAGTAGCTGCAAAAGCCGATTCGTTAACGCTTAACAATGGTCAATTACAAGGTGCCCTTGCAGATAGAGGCAATGAAATTCAAAAACTAAAATCAAATATTAGCGCGATTATCAAAAATAAAAAAGCATCAGATGCCGATTTATCTTTAGCGCGTCAAATGATACTTGAATTAAATGGGAAAGTAGAAGGCTTGTTTGCCGAAATTGAAAAATTAAAAGGTGAAAACAAACAACTCACAGTTGCCAATGAGCAGTTAAATACCGAAAAGTCTCAACTTACCAACGACAAAGAAAATTTAGAGCAAAATTTATCTGCCACTAAAAAAGAACTAGACGAAAAAGTAGATGTAGCTTCTACCCTACACGCTTCAAACATTGGTATTGCAGCCCTTAATGTAAAAAACAATGGCTCCGCAAAAGCAACTACATCTGCAAAACGTGCCGACCTTATTCGTATTTCATTTACCCTAGACCCTAACAGAATTGCGACTTCGGGCACCAAAGACATTTTTGTATGTGTTACAGGCCCAGATGGTAAAGCTATTTCTGAAGGTGCTTCTTTTAATACCAGGGATCAAGGCAATAAGAGCTATACAAGTAAAGTAAGTGTAAATTACGAGCAAGGAAAAGCGAGTCAAGTTAGCTTTGATTGGAAACAAGCAGCAGCTTTTCAAATGGGTGATTACAAAATAGAAATTTACAACAACGGATTTAAAATTGGAGAAGGTATCACAAGCCTTAAAAAAGGCGGCTTGTTTTAATTGACCATGAAACAATTTAGGTGGTCGGGCTTACTGGTATTTATTGCCATACTTTTTGTATGTGCTACCATATTTTATTCGACGTATGTGTCTAGTAAAATTGCCAACACCGAAAGGAAATATGTGCGCGAATGGATAGAAGCACAAAAAACAATTTTAAGCAGTAAAGATTCCAGCAATCTAAACCTTGCCACACAAATTAGTGCCGACAACGAAGACATCCCCATCATTGAAACCAATGAACAAGGAGTGCCTACAGGTAATGCCCTTAACTTAGATACAGCAAGTATTGCTTCGGATAGTTTGTACCTGACAAAAACATTGGAAGAATTTAAAAAGTTTAGCAAAACGCCCATTGTTGTTGTTATTTCCGACTCGCCTTACACTGCAAATCACTACTATTATGGACCTAGCAAACTGCTCAAAGAGGTAGAATGGTACCCCTACATTCAACTACTCATTGTTGCACTGTTTGTTTTTATTGCAGTGGCATCCGTAAGAACGAGGTATAAAAATGAGCAAGACAAATTATGGCTCGGCATGGCCAAAGAAACAGCCCACCAGCTTGGCACCCCTGTTTCTAGCCTTCAGGGATGGATTGCTTTGTTAAAAGAAAAAGAAACCAAAGATCCAATTGTTTTTGAAATCGAAAAAGATATTGAAAGACTAGAACTCATATCGGATCGTTTTGGAAAAATAGGAAGTACGCCACAACTAACGCGCAGTAATCCATTTACAGAAATTGAGCGTATGGCGGCATATATGAAACTAAGATCGAGTAAGCAGGTTGTAATAGAATGCACTTTGCCACAAGACGTTTTTGTAATGCTTTCGGTACCACTTTTTGATTGGGTATTAGAAAATCTAATTAAAAATGCGCTTGATGCAACAGACGGCGCTGGCACAATTCATATTGTAGCTTCAGTTCAAAATAATCTTGTAAGTATTTTAATTTCAGATACGGGCAAAGGCATGGATAGTGAAACAGCCAATCAAATATTTGAACCCGGATTTACCACAAAAAAACGTGGCTGGGGACTTGGGCTTCCACTCAGTAAAAGAATCATGGAAAGTTACCACCACGGTAAATTATTTATCAAAAAAACAGAGCTTGGAAAGGGCACTACATTTTGTTTACAACTACCCGTAGTAGATTAAATTGATTATTGCAAAACAACCGCGCTTAAAGCAGGGAGCTGTAAAGTAAGTTCATACCAGTTTTTTTGAGCATCCTTGCAAACACATGGTATAGCTGGATTGTAGACAACACCCGTTCCCCAAAAATCTTGATGGTCACTATTAAATATTTCCTGCCACTCCTGTTTTCCTTGCACACTTATTTTCCAATCATGTCGTACAACTGGCGTAGCATTAATGATCACTACAATATCGTGGGCCGGATTTTTTCCTTTACGTTTAAAGGCCATAACAGATTCGGATCTGTGCTGTAAGTCTATCCATTCAAACCCAGCAGGATCAAATTGAAGTTCATACAAAGCAGGCTTTGAAGTATACAACTCGTTTAGCTTTTGCACACAATATTTCATGCCGCCATGGCTTGGATGTGCTAGCAAATGCCAAGGAAGTTCTGTTTTGTAATTCCATTCGGTGGTAGCTGCAAACTCATTCCCCATAAATAAAAGCTTGGCGCCTGGATGCATATACATGTAGGTGTATAGTAACCTTAGATTCGCAAACTTCTGCCACTCGTCGCCAGGCATTTTATAAATCATGGGGCTTTTACCATGCACCACTTCATCATGACTTAAAGGCAACATAAAATTTTCGTCGTAATAGTACATCATACTAAATGAAAATTTATCTTGAAGCCCAGAACGCATCAGCGGATCTGCTTTAAAATAATCGAGGGTATCATGCATCCAACCCATCATCCATTTCATACCAAACCCAAGTCCGTCCATACTTGTTGGCTTACTAATACCCGGCCAATCGGTGGCTTCTTCTGCAATAGTTTGAATATCCGGAAAATCGCGGTAGAGTGTTTCGTTTAAATCTTTGATAAATGCAACCGCCTCTAAATTACCATCACCCCCAAATTCGTTGGGCTCCCACTCTCCTTTTTTTCTGCTGTAATCTAAACGAAGCATAGAACTTACGGCGTCTACCCTTAGTCCATCTATATGAAACTGGTCTATCCAAAAACGCGCGCTACTTATTAAAAAAGATTTTACTTCCCCGCGTTTGTAATTAAAAATATAAGAGTTCCAATCGGGATGAAAACCTTTACGCATATCGGCATACTCATAAGTATGCGATCCATCAAATAAATAAAGCCCGTGTGCGTCGTACGGAAAATGCGATGGTACCCAATCTAAAATAACACCGATACCTGCGTTATGAAAAGCATTTACAAATGCAGCAAAATCTTGCGGATTACCAAACCTAGATGTAGGTGCAAAAAATCCAGTTCCCTGATAACCCCAACTACCATCAAATGGATGTTCCATAACTGGCATGAGTTCGATATGCGTAAATCCCATCTCGAGTACATATGGAATAAGCCTTTCCGCTATTTGCGTGTAGGTATTATAACTCCCTTCATCGGAAGGAATGGGACGCATCCAACTTGCCAAATGCATTTCATACACCGATATGGGCGCATCTAATGCATTTTTGTTTTTACGATGCGCCATCCAGTTTTGATCGGACCAATTATAATTTGTTTGCCAAGTTATGGATGCGGTATCCGGTCTTTTTTCGGCGTAATGCGCAAACGGATCTGCCTTATTAAGTTTTACACCTTCAAATCCGTGAATATGATATTTGTAGAGTTCCCCAGCTGCTACATCTGGAATAAAACCTTCCCAAATGCCAGAAGCATCTGGTCTAACATGCAGCGGATGAGAGATTTCATTCCATCCATTAAAATGACCAGTAACAAAAACAGCCGTAGCACTTGGTGCCCACACCGCAAAGTATGTTCCGCTTGTACCGTTTACCTCTATTTGCTTGTTGCCAAAAACTTTGTACAACTGATAATGCGTGCCCGCCTGAAAATTACGCACATCCGCATCTGAAAATATGGAGTATTCCCAAACAGATGCTTGTGCTGGATGTAAAGAATTTTCAGTTGCCAATGTAGTTGTTTGGTGTAAGGTACAACCTTTATTTATTCAATTCGATAATCCATATTTGCTTTGCCGGAATAGAAAACTGAGTACCCACTTGATAGCCCGTTACCACTTCTTTACCACCTTTAAAACCATTTGTTAATTCGGCGTAATCAGAAAATTGAATGTCTTGTGCTTTATCATTACTATTGACCACACACATAATAGTTTGGTTATCTGCCTTTCTGAAATAAACAAAATTGCCATCCTTTGGAATAAACATAGTTGTGGTGCCCTTTGTGAGTGCAGGCGATCCTTTTCTAAAATTAGCAACTGTTTTTACAAAATTAAAGGCGTCATTTTCTTTTGCGTTTCTACCACTGGCTTCAAATTTATTTACGGCATCACCCGGAAATCCACCCGGAAAATTTAAACGCACCATGGCATCACTTGGATTCATAAAGTTTTTCATGAGAATTTCTGTACCATAATAGAGCTGCGGTATACCACGGGTTGTATACAACATGCCAATACCCATTTTAAATTTATTATAGTCTTCACCAACCATCGAGAAAAAACGGTTATTGTCATGATTGTCTAGGAAAATACTATTATTAAAAGGGTTTTTATATAAAACGTCTTGCGATAAGGTTACATATAATTTAGACAACCCATTATCCCAACTAAATGGTTGGTTAACGGCGTCTAACAAACTGTAATACACTGGAAAGTCTGTTACGCCTTCTACATTATGTTTAAAAGGAACATCCATCGTATTGCGTGTAAAATAGGCGGTACCCGTAACAGACCTAGAAACTGTTTCACCAAAAATGGTAAGCTTTGGATATTCAAGCATTAATGCATCGTTTACGCGGTTCATAAACGCCTCATCGCAATATTTATAGGTATCCACTCTCCAACCATCTACACCAAAAGTTTCGGTCGTCCAAATGGCATGCTGAATCAAATAATTAGCAACGTATGGGTTACGCTGATTTACATCTGGTAAATGTGGCACAAACCAACCATCTAACATTTTCTTTTTATCAATAGCACTTCCATTATTAGAATATACAGCTTCTTCTCTGTGCGTGCTACCTGTGTAGGTATTCCACTGATTGATCCAATCAAGCGCAGGCGCATCATCATGCATCCAATGCTTATCACCAACGTGATTGTATACCGCGTCCTGAATTAACTTTAATCCATTTTTATGCATCGCATCAGACAAAGATTTATACGCCTCATTGCCACCCAAGCGCTTATCAATTTTGTAATGATCCGTAAACCAATATCCATGGTAACCACTCATCCAACCAGCAGCCTCTTTACTTTGCGGCATGTCATTTTCTATAACTGGACACATCCAAATAGAAGTCATACCAAGTTCCTTAAGATAATTCAAGTGATTTTCTACGCCCTTTAAATCACCGCCATGACGTAATAAAACATCACTAGCATTCGCAACACTATCACGCATATCTTTAAACGCATCGTTGGATTTATCGGCGTTGCTAAAACGGTCTGGCATTATCAAATAAACAGCGTCTTCGCTTCGCACACCTTGTGCAAATTTTGTTCCGTTGCCTTCTCTTCTATTGAGTAGCGCCCAGTCATATACGCTAACTTTACCAGCATTTGTAGCACTAATTTTTACATTACCCGCTTTTGCAGTGGGTGCAATAGTAACATCAAGCGCCACATATTTACCATTTGCAAAAGAATGTGTTTTTGTAAGTGTTACGCCTGGATATTTTACAGCAAATGTTGCTTTTGAAAAATTAGGATCATCGCTTCTCAAAAGCACCTGCACTTTATTTAGTTTCATGCCAACAAACCAGTTGGTAGGATACATGGTTACAGCTTGCGCAAATGCAAAACTTACACTGCAAACAAGGAATACAAAAGAGATAATTTTTTTCATATTTATAGTTTTCAAA
>JBEITL010000229.1:0-2477 GCA_040374915.1 Sediminibacterium sp.
GTATGTCTCTTCCAATGACATATGCACCAGCAATGGTTTGTATATATTGAATTGCTTTTGTTGGATGATCAAAACGTTTGTCATTGATCATGGTTAATGCACCTTTTTCAAAATGCAAGCTCACTTCTTCGTTACCCGTTGCGGTTACTTGTGTTGGCCATGCAGATTCTGGTAACATGCCTTTAGACGTTAAGGTTTCTTTACCGCCAACACTGGTACCCCAAAGCCCTTTATTGATCGAATACGCTGCTTTTTCAAAATTCATGGTTACACCCTTAGATTTTAAATAGGCAATTTCATCTTCCCTACTTAACTGCATATCTCTAATAGGTGTAATTATCGTAACACCAGGTATCATAATATGAAAAACCATATCAAAACGAACCTGGTCATTACCAGCACCTGTACTACCATGTACCACAGCTGTTGCATTCATTTTTTTGGCATGTTCCGCAATATGTAATGCCTGACTTAAGCGCTCTGCGCTCACACTTAATGGGTAGGTATTGTTTTTAAGCACATTACCGTAAATCAAATATTTGATAATACTATCATAATAAGACTGAACCGCATCAATCGTGGTATGTGTTTTAACACCTAAGTTGTATGCGTGTGCTTCTATGGTTTTTAATTCCTCTTCCGAAAAACCGCCGGTGTTCACAATCACACTATGTACTTCATAGCCTTTTTCGTCTGTTAAATATTTAACACAATAAGACGTATCTAAACCTCCGCTAAATCCGAGTACCACTTTATCGCCCGCCTTTACTTGATGTAATTCACTTGCCATTTTATTATTTTTTTTGTTTTTTCCTAAGCCACCGCAACAAATTATTTTGTTTCAGTTTCATAAACCGCTCATAAACTTTAGAATTGATTTTGAAATCGGCAGATGTTTCTTGTGTTGTGTAATGATCCGCAGGGTCGTACAGCATAGCCGTACACATACAATTTTTACGATCTTTACTTAGTAAAATTTCATAGTTCACACAGCTTTTACAACCCGCCCAAAATTCTTCGTCATCTGTTAATTCACTATAGGTAACAGGCTCGTAACCCAAATCGCTATTGATTTTCATAACAGCTAAGCCTGTTGTTAAACCAAATATTTTTGCTGTTGGATAGCGCTCTCTAGATAATTGAAAAATAGTTTGCTTGATGAGTTTTGCAATGCCGCTTTTTCTGTGGGCAGGTGCTACAATGAGCCCACTATTGGCAACAAATGTTTCGTGCCCCCAAACTTCTATATAACAAAATCCAACCCAGGTACCATCCGGTTCAACGGCAATAACAGCCTTGCCCTCTTCCATTTTTTTTGCAACGTATTCGGGGGTTCTTTTTGCAATACCAGTGCCCCTGGCTTTTGCAGAAGATTCCATTTCATCTGTAATGGTATTAGCATATGTAACGTCGCTAGCATTTGCTACGCGAACAATTATTTTTTGTTCCAACGCCTTCAATTAAAATTGTAGAAAAAGAGAATGAAAAATTAAATTGGGGATTTTTTCACTGATAGGGGCAAGTGCCAGTTGCTCGTCCTATCAGCATCCACGTCGCAATCTGACCACAAGCCTAGCCACAGAAACAGATCCCAAACAAATAGAGGTTGGGAGGTATATTGAGTTTCTAGATTGAAATGCTGTTTTCACCATTGGGTATACTGTGCTTTTGAAGGTGCAAAAATAGGTTAGTTTGCAGTAAAACAGGGGGTTTTCCACAAAAAATCCTCATTTTTACTAACAGTTGTAAGCATTAAAAAAAGGCTACCTCGGTTAGAAGTAGCCTTTTAATGTCTAATTATTTCCTTTACTGTCCTCCACCCCTGTAGGTGCGCATCATATTATTCATTTGACGTTCTGCACCTGGCATTTGCATCATTTTCATCATTGGATTTTGAGGTCCTTGTGTTGCTCCAAATTTGCGCAAATTATAGGTAAAGCTAATCATGAAGTAACGCTTTAAAACACGGGTTTGTAAGTCTTGGATAAAATTACTCGTTACATTTCTAGAGATACTTATGTTTTGATTTAATAAGTCAAACACATAAAACTTTAATTCACCTGCTTTGTTTTTTAGCATTTGCTTAGATAAGCTTGCATTCCAAAGTGGGATACTTGTATTAAAGCCTTCACTTCGACCAGCATTATAAATGTAATCAAAGTCGGTAGATAAAACCCAACCACTCTTTGAATAAATAGTTGCTTCAGTAGAAACAGTTTGGCTAAAAAAGTCTCCATTTTGTTGAGGCTGTAAAGTGTATCTAGCCATCGTCAAATTTGAGTTAGAAGAGAAATTCATGTCAAACCCTTCTTTGATATTGGTGGTCCGTGAAATCGTTCCGCCTAAATTGGTATTGCGCGTGAAATTGCTAACATTATTTACAAGCGTTTGCGCTTGATTGCGAGAAACATTGGCCATTAAGTTTAAATTGCTTTTTGGCTTTTTAATAGGAAAACCATAATTGAAAAATCCATTTA
>JBEITL010000223.1:0-2631 GCA_040374915.1 Sediminibacterium sp.
CGGGGGCAAAAGTAGCAGAAAGACGCTGAAATTCCATAAAGAAGTTTTCAAGAAAGAATGAACCTTTGTTTTAGGCCTAAAAACGGTAGGCGAGCCCCATGCCAGAAGGTGTTGGGCCCAGGGTCCAAATACCAAACTTTTGACCCAATCTTTTGCCGTTTTTGCGGTGGGCCCCAAATTGTAATAGGTCGTAAGCCAGTAAAAAAGCCCCTTGTAACATAATACTGCCGCCATAACCTTGTATTTTGGCATTCTGGTTTTTGATTCCGCTATTGCGCATTAATAGGCCAATACCAAAGTATCCAACGTCTAATGCACTGTTAATGAGGAGTATTTTTTGAATTTTTTGCTGTGCCTTAATCTCCGAGTCCAGGGTATTGGTTTTTAATAGCTGCTTTTTGATCCCTAAAAAGCCCGCAGCGGCAATCCCCACATTAACGGCGTTAAAATAGGAGCTCATTTGATGAAAATAATGCTCTGGGCCCACGGTGTTGGTGGCTGAAATACTACCCTGTACCACATTTACTAGGCCCCAGGCGCCCAGGGCGGTCATATAATTACGTGTTACGTTGATTCGTTCCATGGCAACGGCCTCTGGCAGAGGTAGTTGGATACTGTCATTTGAAGCATTTTGAACCGAATCGGATGCGTTATTTTGGCTTAATACGGGCCCGCTAGCCACAAAAATGGCTAAAAACACCCCAATCCCAACTCCCAAAGCTTTACTACCAATAATCATGTTCATAATCAGTTCTTTGTAACCCGTTTACAACCGCTCTAAAATCTTTACCTTTGGCGGCCTTGATATAGAGTGCCAAATTGACGCAAATTTAAATGCCGCACTCTTTTTGAGTAATATATTTTTTCTAAAACAGTTTATTTAACAATATGTTGAAATTTATAACCAAATTATTTGGAAGCAGTAAGAGCGAGAAAGATGTCCAAAAGATACTTCCTATTGTAGAAAAGGCCAATACTTTTTTTGCGTCTTATGCTAGTTTAACCAACGACGAGTTAAGAGGAAAGACTGCTGAGTTTAAGCAAAGAATTCAAAATCATTTGACAGCCATTGATGCGCAAATAGCAGAGAAAAAACAAACTGCTGATGCGTTAAGCGATACCGAAATTCACAAGCGTGATGCTATCTATAAAGAAGTAGACACTTTAAATAAAGAGCGCGATCAAAAAATTGAAGAAGTACTTGCGGAAATTCAACCAGAAGCTTTTGCAGTAGTAAAAGAAACAGCGCGTAGGTTTTCTACCAACGAAGAACTTGTTGCAACAGCTACACCACTAGACCGCGAGTTTAGCGTTAAAAAAGATTATATTTCTATTAAAGGCGAACAGAGTGTTTATAAAAACACTTGGACTGCAGCTGGTGGAAAAGTTACCTGGAATATGGTGCACTATGACGTGCAGTTAATTGGTGGTAGCGTACTACATGAAGGAAAAATTGCAGAAATGTCTACGGGTGAAGGAAAGACACTTGTATCAACACTTCCAGCCTATTTAAATGCATTGGCAGGTGAGGGTGTGCACATTGTAACCGTGAATGATTACCTCGCAAAACGTGATAGTGAATGGAACGGTACTTTGTTTGAGTGGCTCGGACTTCGTGTAGATTGTATTGATAAGCATGATCCTAATAGTGAGTCGCGTCGTAACGCTTATTTAGCAGATATCACTTATGGTACCAATAACGAATTTGGTTTTGACTACCTCCGTGACAACATGGTGCATACGCCTCAAGAAATGGTACAACGCAAACATCATTTTGCGATGGTGGATGAAGTGGATTCGGTATTAATTGATGATGCGCGTACGCCACTTATTATTTCTGGTCCAGTAGGACATAACACCAACGAGCAACAATTTTTTGAATTAAAGCCGCGTATCGAAAAATTAGTAGATGCACAAAAGCGTGCGACCAATCAATTTTTAATTGAAGCCAAAAAGAAAATTGCAGAAGGTAACGACGATCCTAAAGATGGCGGTCTTGCTTTATTTAGAGCACATAGAGGACTTCCAAAAAACAACGCCCTCATTAAATATTTAAGTGAGCCAGGTATTCGTGTGAAACTACAAAAAGCAGAAAATTATTACCTCGCCGATCAATCTCGTGAAATGCCCATTGCCGATGAGGAACTTTATTTCTACATCGACGAAAAAAGTAATTCGGTAGAGCTTACGGATAAAGGGATTCAGCTCATTACCAAAGCTGGCGAAGACCAACAGTTTTTTGTGTTGCCTGATATTAGTTTGTCACTATCTTCTATCGATAAAGGCGAATTAGCTGCCGAAGAAAAATTACAACAAAAAGAAGCCATCATTAATGATTATTCTGTTAAGGCCGATCGTATCCACACCGTTCAACAATTACTAAAAGCATACACGCTTTTTGATAAAGACATTGAGTATGTGGTGATGGATGGTTCTGTAAAAATTGTAGATGAGCAAACAGGTCGTATACTAGATGGTCGTAGATACTCCGATGGTTTACACCAAGCTATTGAAGCCAAAGAAAATGTAAAAATTGAAGCGGCTACACAAACTTACGCAACCGTTACTTTACAAAACTATTTTAGAATGTACCACAAACTTTGTGGTATGACGGGTACTGCCGAAACTGAA